>QBLP01000355.1 GCA_003070825.1 Halanaerobium sp.
GGTTTATTCCTTTCATATTTGTTGTAGGTAACAAATATTATATCAAAAGAAGGAATAAGTCGCCAATTTTTTATCTAATTTTTTTGTAAAGTGGTGTTCTACTAAAATAACAGCTGAAATATCAGCTAACAGAGCCACACCAACAGTCACCAGACCATCTAAAATAGTCAGCCAGATATTACCTTCTTCTGCCATTTTCATTACATCATGAGGTTCATCACCAAAATAAACACCATTAATTTCAGCATCCAGATTGTTTCCTGCGACTACTTCCAGTTTGTATTTTTCTGCAAATTCTCTTACTGTCATCTTTAATCCCCCCTAAAATTTAATTAATAGCTTATTTAATATATTCTCGCTAACTAAAATATTTCCTTCTTTTGAGCAGTATTCATACTCAATCCTGCAGTCTCAGCACTTAAGTCAAAGAAATCTATAATGGTGGCAGCTATATCACTGAAACTGTCACGACAGCCGAGCTCAAGGTCTGCAGGCACATTTTTGCCATAAACTAAAAGGGGAACAAATTCTCTGGTATGATCAGTTCCTTTATAAGTAGGATCACAGCCGTGATCAGCAGTAATGATTAAAAGATCTCCCTCTTTCATGGCAGCTTTAATTTCAGGAATTCTCTGATCAAAATTCTTTAACGCTTCAGCATAACCTTCTACATTTCTGCGGTGGCCGTAATTCTGATCAAAATCAACTAAATTAGTAAAAATTAATCCCTTTTCAGTCTGTCCAATATATTCAATAGTTTTATCAATTCCATCCATATTATTTGAAGTAGTAATAGAATTAGAAATTCCGCTGTGATTGAAAATATATGTTATTTTTCCAACTGCATTTACTTCTAAACCCTCATCTTTAAGATAATTGAGAACTGTAGGCTCCGGAGGAGTCAGAGAAAAATCTTTTCGTCTTTCTGTTCGTTCAAAGCTGCCGGGCTTCCCCTCAAAAGGACGGGCGATAACTCTGGCTGCTGCATGCTCCCCCCGCAGAATTTTTCTTGCTTTTTGGCAGTAATCGTAGAGTTCTTTGACCGGTATTACATCTTCGTGGGCTGCTATCTGGAATACACTATCTGCAGAAGTATAAACAATTGGTTTTCCTGTCTCCATATGCTTTTGACCTAGTTCTTCGATAATAACTGTACCTGAGGCCGGTTTATTACCCAGTGTTTCCCTTCCAATTGCCTTCTGGAACTGATCCATTACCTCAGCTGGAAAACCATCAGGATAGGTAGGAAAAGGCTTTTCTGAAATCAAGCCAGCGATCTCCCAGTGTCCAGTAGTAGTATCTTTACCCTTTGATTTCTCTGCTGCTTTTCCATAAGCTCCCTCAGCCTCAAGCTCAGAATCAAGACCTTTAATTGGTTCTATTTTCCCCAACCCCAGCTTTTCTAAATTTGGCAGCTCAAGTCCACCTATCTCAGCCGCAATATTCTGCAGTGTTGCAGCTCCCTGATCACCATAATACTCTGCATCTGGCAGTTCTCCAATCCCAACACTATCCATTACTATCAAAATCACTCTCTTAAACTTTTTCAAAATATCACCCCTAAATTATTAATGTTTATGTTGTTAGACGTCAGACTTTTTTTGAAAAATTTTATTTCTTAAATAAAACTCATTATTTAGTCTGAGCCTTAATATCT
>QBLP01000356.1 GCA_003070825.1 Halanaerobium sp.
ACCGAGATCTACACGCGTAAGATCGTCGGCAGCGTCAGATGTGTATAAGAGACAGGTTTAAATATTGAATAGTTTTTTATCAAATTAAAAACTTGTTTTATTTTATCAATGGTGCTAAAATGGAAACAGGAGGTCGATAATATGACTGCTCAAGAAATTATTGAATTTTTACAAATAAAGAGAAGTATTTTAAATAGATTCGGAGTTAAAAATATTGCTTTATTTGGTTCATATGTTAGTGGTCAGGCCAATAATAATAGTGATATTGATCTTCTTGTTGAATTTAAAGAAGGAGAAAAGACTTTTGATAATTATATGGATTTAAAATTTTATCTTCAGGATAATTTAAATAAAGATGTAGATCTTGTGACTAAAGATGCATTGAAAGAGGAATTGAAAGAAGAAATTTTAGGAAGTGCTAAATATGCGCAGGCCTGAAGTATATTTAAAAGATATTTTAAGTTCAATAAATAAAGTTCAGAACTATTCAGGTAATAGAAGATATTCTGAGTCATATTTAATTATTCCAGGCATAGTGTCTGGTTATTTTTTTGCTCCTCTCAAAGATTATAATAAGAATCCTCAAAAATATAAAGGGCAGCCAGGACCACCAAATTTTAAACATCCAAGATTAAGGGTATCCTAATAACTTAGGCGGCAACCTTAAACAGTGCTTGTATGTTCTGTTTAGATAGGGGGTGCCCCTGGTGCGACTTAAAAACCAATTAATCTTTTGAAAACAAAAAAATCTGCTGATCTAACTATATTGAAAATAATAAAGTTAATGGATATTTTTGTAGTGCCGTTCAAAACGATTATTTTAAGATTATTTGAAATTGAATTATTAACTGAAAAAGAAACAAGAGATTGGCTTGATATTGCTGCTCGCAATCCAGAAAGAGGAATTCTATATCAAATAAAAAAACACAAAATTGGAGAGAGATGGCAGAAAGAAACAAAGCATGTTAAATTGAGTAATTTAAAAGCTCTAATAATTGATAATGATGAAATGGAGCTCCTACCAGAAGAAAAAATCAATAAGGATCTATCTTTTTTGGCTGGGGTAGATGTCGATGAATAAATGGACGCAAAAAAAAGAGTATCGAAGACTGTTTCCTTAAGATTAGATATTTCTATAGAATTTTAGGCATTTCCAGATAAAGAGACATTCTCGCATTATTTTTAGGTTTAAACTGATATTATTAAAGGTATTTTTTTATTTTTAGTGAATTAATTAAACAATAGGTAATCTTTTTTGATTTTAAGGTCTAATCTGTTGTATAATAAGTTATAGGTTATAAACTTGCTAAAGGAGGATGAATATGAAGATAAATAAAGTTACAGAACCTAAATATTCCTCTAATCAACTTAAAGAATTTGAAGAAAAATATGGGTTCAGTTCTGAATATTTTTATTTTCATTATAAACAAGATGAAAATATTATTGATGATGATTATGAAGCGGCAAAATGGGCGTTTGAGTATGAAGTTAATCAGAAATCAAAAAAACCAAGCGAATATGAGATGAACGATGAAGAAGACGGCTTATATTCAAGGTCGTCTTTTTTTCTATTTAGGACCTGGTTGTATGGGTGTTAATGTTGAAATATATTTAATGAAATTGAATGATTTTTTATCTGATAGTAGGATCATAG
>QBLP01000357.1 GCA_003070825.1 Halanaerobium sp.
CTATAAATACAGTCGGAAATAGAGGGAGGATAATTAATGTCAAATCAAAATGTATTAGAAATCAAAAATGTAGATTTTTTCTATGATGATTTTCAGGCTTTAGAAAATATAACTATGGATATAGAAAAAAATAAGGTTACAGCCCTAATTGGACCATCAGGTTGTGGTAAATCAACCTTTTTAAGAACTATCAATAGAATGAATGATTTAATAGAAGGAGCAAGGCTTGAAGGAGATATCTTGTTTGATGGAGAAAGTATCTATCAGGAAAATGTAGATGTAGTAAACTTACGCAAGCGTATTGGAATGGTTTTTCAGCAGCCCAATCCTTTTCCTAAATCAATATTTGAAAATGTGGCCTATGGCCCTAAAATCCATGGAGTAACTGATAAGGCAGAGCTGGAAGAAATTGTTGTTGAAAGTTTAAAAGGAGCTGCTTTATATGATGAGGTAAAAGACCGCCTTGATAAATCAGCTCTTGGTCTTTCTGGGGGACAGCAGCAGCGCTTGTGTATTGCAAGAGCTTTAGCTGTAAAACCTGAGGTGCTTTTAATGGATGAACCTGCCTCAGCATTAGATCCGGTTGCTACAGCTAAGATTGAGGATCTGATAGAAGAATTAAAAAACAATTACAGCATTGTAATTGTAACCCACAGCATGCAGCAGGCTGCTCGGGTTTCTGATCTAACGGGATTTTTCTTAATGGGTGAGTTGGTTGAATATGATAAGACTAATAAGATATTCGAAAATCCAGCTGATCAGCGAACAGAAGATTATATAACAGGACGTTTTGGTTAATTGTTAACCCCAAAAAAATTATAAGATAAGAGCTGTTTTAAATTTTTGAAATTAACAGCTTTGAGGAGGAATTTAAAAAATGAATGATTCTCGCAAAACTTTTCATACAGAATTAAAAGACTTAGAAAAAGAAATGCTAAAGATGGGAAGTATTGTTGGCGAAAGTATCAGTAAAAGTATTGAGGCACTAATGAATAAGGATCTTGAACTTGCTGATCAGGTAATAAAAGAGGATGACATTATAGATAATTATGAACTTGATATCGAAGAAAAATGTACTCGTTTAATTGCCCTTCAGCAGCCGGTAGCAATTGATCTTAGAAAAATCATTGTAATCTCAAAATTGGTAACTGATTTAGAAAGAATCGGTGATAATGCCTCAAATATTGCTCACAGGGTCAAAGATATTGGAGATCAGCCTCTGATCAAAGAGATGCAGGATCTACCTGGGATGAGAGATAAGGTTGTCCAGCAGCTTAGAGAGAGTTTGGAAGCTTTTGTTGAAATGGATATTGAAAAGGCAAAAGAGGTTGCAGCCAGAGATGAAGAAGTTAACCGCCTGGATAAACAGATTAACGCTGAACTTTTAACTGTAATGGAAAATGACTGTGCCACAATTGAACAGGGAACTTCTCTGATGTTTATCAGCCGCTTTTTAGAAAGAATTGGTGATCACTCAACCAATATCTGTGAGCGTACTGTTTATATGAAGACCGGAGAATGGACTGAACTTGAATAAACTGATAAGTGATTTTAACTCAACTTTCGGCGTTAGGTTTTAGTAATAAAACCTTGATAAACATAGGAAGAAGCTCAAAAAAGTAGTCATAAAAAATACAAAAACACCCCTAT
>QBLP01000058.1 GCA_003070825.1 Halanaerobium sp.
CTCCAGCACATTTTTATTGATTTTTAAATTTTTATAGACTCCCTTATCAACTGCCTCAATAACCGCTTCCGAACCCTGACGACGGACAATTGACAGTGCATTCCTTCCTTTTCTAATATCATTAACAGGATAGGCAACTTTTTCTTTTTTTAAAGTTTCATATAAAAATTTAGCATTCTTATCTGTCCCAAAAACTCCATAATAAGCTGCTTTAGCTCCCAGTCTTTTGGCGATTACAGCCGTATTATAGGCTCCTCCCCCGGCGTAAACTCTCTTTTCCTCCGGGTAATAGTCTGCTATATTATCACCTACAGAAAATATATCATACTGCATAATTATTCCTCCTCAGTTTTGATTTTTTTAGTTGAAATCATTCAGTCTAAACTTATTTAACCATTCTATTAAACTCTGCAAATTCCTTAATCGGTTTGATCTTTTCAACAATTAATGGAATAACTACCAGCTGAATAACGATTCCTGGAATTCCAGTTACAAATGCCCCCTGCATAAAAGGAATAAAAGGCGGATTAAAATCAAAGATTGGTCCAACAGCTATTAACGCCAGTCCATAAACAAAACGTCCCAAAATCATAGCAGCAATTAAACTCAAATACATATTTTGAGATTTATTAGAATAAAGATAGCCAGCAACTAAACCAAAGGCTGCCAGTTCAAAAGCCATGAGAAAGGTAATCGGCGGCATCACTGGCGGCATTGCAAAAAGCAGAGTGCTGAACAGCGGGGTAATAAAACCGATTAAAGTTCCGTAAAAGGGTCCTAAAATTAGAGCTGTTAAAAATACCGGAATATGCATCGGAGAAATTAAATTTCCCAGAGTTGGACTTCCAGCCAGATTAACCAGCCGCGGTAAAATCAGACCCAGAATTAATAAAAAACTTGCCCAGACTAACTTTCTTGTTTTATTTTTCAAAGTGACCACTCCAAATTTTATATATTATTTAAATTGAATACTTTCAATCAGTTTTTCTATTAGCTGACGCTGTTCAGCCCTATTTTCAGCACCAGGTTCAAAACTCAATTTTAAAAGCTGCTGCTGATCTTTCTGACTAATAAAATAATCAAGCTTATATTCCTGACTGCGGTTTAACTGCAGCTGATAAATATCAAGCTGATCATCTGCAATAGTTCGTTTTTCCACCTGATAGCCATTTTCTTCAGCCTCGATGGCAGCATAATTAAACTGTTTGCGAGCCGTTTCCATAAAGTTTTTGGCACTCAAATCTTCAAAATAGATTTCTGCATTTAAGTTTTCAGCACTCAGCTGATATTTAAATTTGACCTCCTGTTTTAAAACCCTCGCTTCATTTAAATTCCAGTTTTTTGGATACGAAAAGGAAATCAAACTGTTTTCAAAGTGACTAAACTCGTTTCTCTCAGGCATGGTTAAGCCCTGATCACTGCCTTCTCGATTATTATCTTCAGCAGCCTTTTTTGACTTCTGCTGAGCAATGTATTCCTTGAGATATTCAATTCTACTTTCCGGAATTGGATGAGTCTGAGTGAATTCTAAGAGCTTAAAATTATTACTGTTTTCTTTAAAAATTTGCATCAGCTCAATTAATCCCTTGGGATCATAACCACTGCGCATCATTAAGTCGACCGCATAGATATCTGATTCCTGCTCCTGTTCTCTGGAATAACCATTGGCAATTAAATTTTGAGCGACATTGGTCATTGTCTGGTAGTCATTATCTGTAAAATGATTAAAAAGTAGATTTAATAGTGATAGCCCCAGGTTTCTTTCTAAATCCTCGGTCAGGTGTTCTTCTACAGCATGTCCCATCTCATGTGCAATCAGACCGGCCAGCTGATTTTCGGTACTCAATTCCTGCAGCAGCCCCTCAAAAAGCATTATATTACCGTCACCTATATAATAGGCATTAATCGTCTGATCGTCAATATGGTGGACCTTAAATTCCGCATCCTTAAATTTATCTGCGATCACATTTGCCTCCAATCTTTTAAGAGTTTCATACTCCAGACTGCCGGCTCGAAATTCTGTAATCCTATATTCTTCATCTAAATCTTTGTACAGCCTCTCTGCTACATCTTTCTCATAATCAGAAAAAGCTGAAGCAGTTGAAATACTAATGATACTAATTAAAAAGACTGTTAAAATTACTGTCAAAACTTTATCTAAAGCAAAATTTGATTTTCTCACTTTAAACCCTCCAATCTTTAGTAGTTTACTTATATATTTATTGTAATACTTTTTCGGCAAAAATAAAACCCCTAATTTAGAATTATTTTGCTCACTAAATCAGAGGCTATTTTTGAATAATTTTCTATTTAACTATTTTTATTTCTGAGCTAAAAACTTTCTTTCTTCTTTGATAACTCGTTTACTTTCCTCGAATGCCGGACCACCCTTAGTTGCATGCGAATTAACTGCAGCTTTGACAGATAACTTTTCTTTTAATTTATCTGCATCAACCTTAAGGTAGTCTCCTAAAATTTCTTCCCATTCCGGCTGCCGAAGCTGATCGAGCTCTTTCTGCTTCTGGGAGGCAAATAAAACAGCCTCTCCGACAATTTGATGAGCCTGACGGAAGGGAATACCATTTTCAGCCAGAAAATCAGCCAGCTCGGTTGCATTTAAAAATCCTGTAGCTGCAGCCTGCTGCATCGCTTCTTTTTTAACTGTCATAGTCTTTAACATTTCTGGATATAGTTCCAAAATAACTTTCAGAGTATCTACACTGTCAAATAATCCTTCCTTATCTTCCTGTAAGTCCTTATTATAAGCCAGCGGCAGGCCCTTAATGGTCAGCATCAGCTGATTTAAGCTGCCGATAACTCGACCTGTTTTACCTCTAACCAGCTCTGCCAGATCCGGATTTTTCTTCTGCGGCATAATTGAACTACCGGTTGTGTACTGGTCGGCAAGCTCGATAAAGGAAAATTCTTTTGAATTCCATAGAATCACTTCTTCACTTAAGCGGCTCAAATGCAGCATCAGATTAGAAGCAACTGATAAGAATTCCAGCACAAAATCCCGATCACTGACTCCATCCATTGAATTTTCGCAGGCCCGCTCAAATCCAAGCTCCTGAGCTGTAAAATCACGGTCTAAGTTAAATGAACTTCCGGCCAGGGCTCCAGAACCTAATGGTGAAACATTGATTCTTTTTAGAGCATCCTGAAAACGCTCATAGTCCCGCTTTAACTTAAAATAATAGGCGAGCAGGTGATGACCAAAGGTTAAAGCCTGGGCCCGCTGCAGGTGAGTATAACCTGGCATTACAGTATCTGCGTGCTCTTCTGCCAGCTCAAGCAGCAGCTCCATAAACTTAAGAATCATTTCCATAATCTGTTCGGTCTGATCTCTTAAGTAAAGCCTCATATCAACTGCAACCTGGTCATTTCGGCTGCGGCCTGTATGGAGTTTACCTCCGACTGCACCAATTTTAGCAGTCAGTCGGGCTTCCACCAGACTATGAATATCCTCGGCTTCCTTAAAATCAAAAGTTCCCGCTTCTAATTCAGCTTCAAGATCTTTTTTGACAGCTTTTAAGCCTTCAGTTATTTTTTCCACCTCGGCAGCAGTTAAAATCTCCTGTTTACCCAGCATTTTAACATGGGCTAAGCTGCCCTTTATATCATATTCCATTAAATTTATATCAAAAGGAAGAGAGGCATTAAATTGATCCATCAGCTCAGATGTATTTGCCTCAAATCTTCCTCCCCATAATTTACTTTTTGCCATCTATTTTTCTTCTCTCTTTTTCTGATTTGCTACCTGTAAGGGTAAAGCCCAGAGGTTAATAAATCCAGGAGCTGATTTATGATCAAAATTATCACTTTCATCATAAGTTGCCAGTCCGTGATCATATAATGAATACTCGGATTTTCTGCCGGCTAAAGTACAGTTTGCTTTGTAGAGCTTAACTTTAACTGTACCGGTTACTGTTTCCTGAGACTTATTAACAAAGGCATCTAAAGCATCTCTTAAAGGTGAGAACCAGAGGCCATTATAAGTTAATTCAGCGTATTTAGCTGACATTTCAGCCTTGTAATTTTTGGTATCACGGTCCAAAGTTAAATCTTCTAAAGCTTTGTGAGCTGTAATTAAGATTTCACCGGCTGGTGCTTCATAAATCTCTCTGGATTTAATTCCAACCAGTCTATCTTCTAACATATCGATTCTGCCGACCCCGTATTCAGAACCAACTGCATTTAACTTTTCTACCAGGTCAATTGGGGACATTTTTTCTCCGTCAATTGCTACAGGAACTCCTTTTTCAAAATCAATTGTAATATATTTAGGCTGATCTGGAGTATCATCTACATCTTTAGTCCACTGATAGGCATCTGCAGGCGGCTCAGCCCAGGGATCCTCAAGCACTCCACATTCAATACTGATTCCCCATAAGTTCTGGTCAATACTGTAGGGACTGTCTTTGGTCGCCTTAACCGGAATTCCATTTGCCTCAGCATATTCAATTTCTGCATCTCTGGAAACAAATTCCCAGTCCCTTAAAGGTGCGATAATTTCCATTTCTGGAGCCAGGGCTTTAAAGGAAACTTCAAAACGAACCTGGTCATTACCCTTACCTGTACAGCCGTGAGCTAAAGCATCTACTCCCTCTTTTTTTGCAATTTCCACCATTCTCTTAGAGATCAGCGGCCGAGCCAGTGCTGTTGCCAGGGGATACTTCTCCTGGTACATTGCGTTCACTTTAAGTGCAGGGTAAACATAATCGGTAATAAACTCTTCTCTAATATCATCAATATATGCCTTAGAAGCACCTGTTGCCATAGCCTTCTTTTCAACTGCATCCCAGTCCTGAGGCTGGCCTAAATGAGCGGTATAAGTAATAATTTCTGCATCATATTTGTCCTGCAGCCACTTAATCGCCACTGAAGTATCAAGTCCACCTGAATACGCCAACAAAATTTTCTTAATTTCTTTTTCTGCCATTTTAAATATTCCTCCTTAGATTTTCTGCTCTCTTTTCAATCCTCAACAAATCAGACCAACAATTTTCTCTAAATATATTTTCAGCAAAAAAGCTGCTAAAAACTACAAAAACCCGCCTCCATATAATAGAGACAGGTTAATATCCGTGGTACCACTCTGCTTGATAAAATAATTATCCACTTTCAGCTAATTTAACGCAGTTCTACGTTTTTTCCTACTGAGTTCAGAAAAAAACCTCACAGATGCGCTTCAGAACCAAGTTTCGCTCGAGCTCTCACCATCCTCGATTCGCTGACTCCACAAAAATTCTTACTCTTCTGCTCACAGGTTTATTTATGTTTATTTTTAAGTATTATATAGTATTTAATTGCTGATTGCAAGAGATTTTGTAATATTTTATTGAACCAGGTCCAAAATCGTCGTTTTGGACCTGGTTATAGTGAATTATTTATCATAATCTAATCTTAATCACTATACTTGGTATTTGAAAATACTATAGCTATAAAGCAATAACAATTACTAGTATCATTGTCTCTGGTAATATTTTCTGATATAATTATTTTAGATTGAATTTTAATTATTCAAAAAATTTCTTAGGAGGTAATAATATGATTAGAGTTGGTAAAAAAGCCCCTGATTTTACAGCGAAAGCTTATCACAAGGGCGAATTTAAAGAAGTATCATTATCTGATTATGATGGTAGTTGGCGTGTTGTTTGTTTCTATCCAGGAGATTTCACTTTCGTCTGACCTACTGAACTGTCGGCAGTTGCCGTCAAGTATGATGAGTTGAGAGATTTAGGCGTAGAAGTAATAGCTGTTAGTACAAACAGTATTCAGAGCCATAAAATTTGGGATGAAACCGAATTATCCCAGATGGTAGAAGGTGGAATTCCTTATCCAATGGTTTCAGATTCAGCTGGAAAAGTAGGAAAGAAATTTGGAGTTTATGATGAAGATGCTGGTATAGATGTTCGCGGCAGATTTATCATTGATCCTGATGGTGTATTACAGGCTATGGAAGTACTGACTCCTCCTGTAGGCAGAAATGTGGAAGAGCTTATCAGACAGGTTCAGGCATTCCAGTTAGTAAGAGAAACTGGTGGTAAAGAAGTTACCCCATCCGGCTGGAGACCAGGTAAACCTACCCTTAAGCCAGGACCCGATGCTGTAGGTAAAATCTACAAGCAGTGGACACCTGATAATGCTTTTAATGAATAATTAAAATTCAAAAGTTAAATATATCAAAAAAGCTGACAGCTTTAAGGCATCCTTCAACAGGATCTCTACTGTCAGCTTTATTATTTCAAATATAATTAAAGTACTTTATAAAAATAATTTAGGAATTAATCATCTCTCTCATTTTTAAAAATTCAAAAATACTAAAATCAACAGAGAAAAAGTAATCAGAAATTTCTCTGGTTGTTTTACCCTCAGAAAAAACTTTTAAGTCCCTGCGAAAGGCATAAACTTCATCAAGATGTTTAAGCAAAATATCAAGTATTTCTCCCTGAAAATGCTGATTGCGCTCACTGCTAACAATTTCTACACATTTTTCTCTCGAAAAAGCATCTTTATATACTCTTTTTGAAGAAAGCGCATCAAAAACATCTGCCAGAGCTACTATTCTGGCTTCAACTGGAATTTCTTCACCTTTAAGACCCTGAGGATAACCGCTGCCGTCCCACTTTTCATGATGAGAATAGGCAATATTATAGGCCATATTTAATACTTCAGAATGTGACCCTGCAAGAATTTTTGCTCCAATTTCAGGGTGGTTCTGCATTACCTCATATTCCTCAGCATTCAACTTTCCTGGTTTTTGTAATATTGAATCTGGAATCCCGATTTTTCCCAGGTCATGCAGCAGTGAAGCAAAAAAGATATTTTCAATACTTTTTTTATCTGCTCCCAATTCCCTGTACATTAAAGCTGAAGTAAAGCCAATTCTCAAAATATGAAAAAGACTGTCTTCATCTCTAAACTCACCGGCCTCACATAGCTTCTGCATAGTCTCACGACTCAGCTCTTTATTATCCTTTACCATTTCATCTAAACGCATTTCCTTTTCTTCCAGACTGCGCAGTTTGTCTTCTAACTCAAAAAGAGAATCATTGATAAATAGAGAAATTAATTTCTGAAATTCGGGTTTTTGATTTTTCAATTCTGCCGGCTGCCAGTCGCGGTCAAGATAATTAATCTCTTTCTGGGCCAGTAACTTCTGATAGTAGGCTGCCGAATCAGCAGCAATTTCTGAATCAAGGCTCAAAAAGCCTTCAAAAGTTCGGTAATTTTCTTTATTAATTCTCTGCAAACCTGGAATTTCCTTAGTTGCCAGCACTGCAGAATAATCTGGATGAATTACTGTAACCGCCCATTCTTCAAGCAAAGGTGAAGCAGCTTCCAACTCAACAAAAGTTGTATTTTCGAAATCCCTGCTGGCGTCTTTTGGGATATTCTCAGCAAATATAAAAACCTGACGACAGAGCTGATCAAATTCCAGATATCGCTCTCTCTCATAGAGAAAATATTTGTAATCCTGGAATAGAACATAGATATCTGCAAATAGTCCGTATTCTTTTACCACTTTTTCTACAGAGTGAGACATTGCAACCATTGAAGCTTTAGTGTAAATGTCTATTTCCAGGGTTGAACTGCTGCCTTCTAAATATTTATACAAGCCCTGCACAATTTATCACCATCCTGTATTACAATTCTAACTGCTGAACCTCTTCTAAAGTTGGCAGAGCAGCCATTGCCCCAGAAGCTGATGCTGCCAGCGAACCGGAATAATTGGCAAATTTTAAAGTTTTCTCTAAGAAATCATTATTAATTTCCGCCAGGGTCAAATCAGTCTGATTGAAATTATATAAAACTCCAGACATAAAGGCATCTCCAGCTCCGGTTGTGTCAACAGCATCTACCTTAAATGCTTCTACAAAACCTAAATCATTTAAATAATAATATGAACCTTCACTGCCACAGGTGATAAATAAGACCGGTATTTTATATTCTGCCTTTAAGATTTCAGCACCCTTTTTAATATCCTTTTCTCCAGTTAAAAACTCAAGCTCCTCTTCAGAAACCTTAACTATATCAACCTGATCCATGACAGAAAGAATCATTTCTTTTGCTTCAGCCAGGGAATCCCAGAGCATTTCTCTTAAATTTGGATCATAAGATACCAGCATCTCGTTTTGGTGAGCAAGCTCGATACCTTTTTTAGTTGCAGTCCTCGCAGGCTCATCGATTAAAGAAATGGAACCAAAATGATAAATCTTATTTTCTGCAAAAAGCTCAGCATCAATTTCATCAGCCCGCAAAAACCTATCTGCACTCGGATCTATGTAAAAATCAAAACTGCGGTCCCCATCTTCATCTAAGGTAACAAAAGTAATAGCGGTCTTTGCTTCATTTGTTAAAACAAGGTTGTCAATATTAACTTTTTCCGACTGCAGTTTTTGAGCCAGAAAATTACCCAGGACATCATCTCCCACCTTGCCAACAAAACTAACATCCACTCCCAGTCTGCTTAAAGCAACAGCTACATTGGCTGGCGCTCCCCCTGGATTTTTGCGAAAGTCCATATTCTGATCATCTAGTGGTGTAAAATCAATTAAAGCTTCTCCTAAAGTTATTACTCCCTGCATTGAAAATCCTCCTTATTAAATTGAAAAATATTTCTTTTATTATAACATAAATAGAGCCAAATCAACATTGATTGAGAGAAATTTTTGCTCCAGCTGCTTTTAGACCGGATGAAAAATTGCTCTCTGCTGATTTGACTCTTTGGAAGAGAATTATTAACTGATAAATTTACCAAATACTGTTCATTTCAGATATATTTAATTCGTTTATTTTAATTTCAGAGTTATTCAGGCTCAGTTTAATCTCGTTTGAATCTTTTTCTGGAAAAACTAAATCAACAGCACCTTTTATTTTTCCATCCAACAACCTAACAACCTGTCTCTTATACACATCTGACGCTGCCGA
>QBLP01000358.1 GCA_003070825.1 Halanaerobium sp.
GGGCGAAGAAAAAGATATCTGCTTGATGGATATTGCTCTGCTGGGAATGAAAGAATTAAGAGCAGCAGGTAAATTAGATGATTTAGAGATTTCAAATGAAGTTAATGCTGCCAGTATTGAAGTCACTGTTGATGTGGACGGTAAAGATGAAGACTGGCTGGTGATGTTTAAAAATGAAACTCATAACCATCCAACTGAGATTGAGCCCTTTGGTGGTGCGGCCACCTGTCTTGGTGGAGCAATTAGAGATCCATTATCTGGTCGTTCCTATGTTTATCAGGCAATGCGGTTAACTGGAGCTGGTGATCCCAGAACTCCAATTGAAGAAACTCTAGCAGGTAAATTACCTCAGAAAAAAATTGTCCAGAAAGCTTCTGATGGTTACAGTTCTTATGGAAATCAGATTGGTCTGGCAACTGGACTGGTCAATGAAATCTATAATGAGCGCTACCTGGCTAAACACATGGAAATAGGAGCTGTAATTGCAGCTGCCCCCAAAGAAAATGTGGTCAGAGGCGAAGCTCTACCAGGTGATATTATAGTACTGCTGGGCGGTAAAACAGGACGTGATGGCTGTGGAGGAGCAACCGGTTCTTCCAAGGTGCACACGGAAGATTCAATTGAAGAGAGTAGTGCTGAAGTGCAGAAGGGTAATCCACCAACTGAGAGAAAGATTCAGCGTTTATTTAGAAATTCAGAAGTCAGCAAAAAGATTAAAGTCTGTAATGATTTTGGAGCCGGTGGGGTTTCCGTTGCTATTGGTGAATTGGCAGCTGCACTGGAGATAAATCTGGATGCTGTACCTAAAAAATATGAGGGTTTAGATGGAACCGAGCTTGCAATTTCAGAGTCACAGGAAAGAATGGCAGTTGTCATTGAAGCAGCTGATGTAGATGAATTTATTCAGCTGGCTGCAGAAGAGAATTTGGAGGCAGCTGTTGTAGCAGAAGTTAAAGATCACCACCGCTTAATTATGAATTGGAATGGTGCTGATATTGTAAATTTAAGTCGAGCTTTTCTGGATACAAATGGAGCATCTCAGAAGACTGAAGTTAAAGTTAGCAGACCTAAAGCAGAGCAAAATTATTTTAAAAATGCTGTATTTGAGCGCCTAACGGGAGCTGATACACTTAAAGAAAAGTGGCTTAATAATTTAGCTGATATAAATGTTGCCAGTCAGAAAGGACTAATTGAAAAATTTGACAGCTCAATCGGAGCTGGAAGTGTAACAATGCCATTTGGTGGCAGGTATCAGCTGACCCCAACTCAGGCAATGACAGCAAAAATACCTTTAATCCAAGGAGAAACAAATACAGGAACAATTATGAGCTGTGGTTATGATTCTAAGCTGAGCACCTGGAGTCCTTTTCACGGAGCACTTTATGCAGTGATTGAATCTACTGCTAAAATTGCTGCAGTTGGTGGAGACTATTCTAAAATCAGATTTACTTTTCAAGAATATTTTGAGCGTTTGCGACAGAATCCAGAGCGCTGGGGTAGACCCTTTAGTGCTCTGCTGGGAGCCTATAGAGCTCAAAAAGATTTCGGGCTGCCTGCTATTGGCGGCAAGGACAGTATGTCCGGAAGCTTCAAAGAGATAGATGTTCCGCCAACTTTAGTTTCCTTTGCTGTAGATACGGTTAATG
>QBLP01000359.1 GCA_003070825.1 Halanaerobium sp.
GTATAGATTCTGATTTTCTTAAGGGAGAAAAATTGCTTGCTTTAAGCAGAGAAAAAGGGCTGGAAGTTAATCATTTCCTTGTCAGATTAATGATTTTGTTTTATAATAATAAAGAAAGCGTAATTAAGTCCTGGCCGCTTTCGATTCCAGAAAAGAAAACTTTTATTCATAAAAACTGGGAAGAGCTTAATGCTTCAGTTTTTGATCTTAAAGATCCGGCTTTGAGATTTAGGGAACTGGAGTCCTATCAGGCAGAAGAACTAGTTATGTTTACGGTTCAGAATTATAAGCAGGAATATGTGGAAGAAGTTTTTAATCACCTGCAGCTCAGAAATGAGGTAGAAATACCAGTTTCCGGTCATGATCTGCTGGAAATGGGAGTGGAGCAGGGACCGGAAATCAGAGAATATTTACTTGAAGTCCGGGATCAGATACTGCGCAGACAGCTCAGCACTCGCGCTGAGGCTTTAGAATATCTAAGAGAAATTATTTAATTTAAATAGATTTATTGAGAGGTGAAATAATGAGTACAGTTTATGAACTACTATTATTAATACCCGTGCTTTTACTTTCTTTATCTTTACATGAGTTTATGCACGGCTATGTTTCCTATAAACTGGGAGATCCAACTCCCAAAGCACAGGGGAGACTGACTTTAAACCCACTGGCCCACCTGGATCCGATTGGCAGCCTGGTTTTAGTTTTAACCAGACGTTTTGGTTGGGCTAAACCGGTACCAATTAATCCAAATTATTATAAAAAGCCAAGACAGGGAATGATGCTCGTCAGTCTGGCCGGTCCGGGGTCTAATTTTTTTCTGGCCGCCTTATTTGCTTTAATTGCAAGAGTTATTGTTTATTTTAGTTCGGCAAGTTTATATCAGCTGCAGATGGCCGGTTATGGCAACCTTGTGCAGACATTTTTTGTCTTTTTTCAGCTGGCAGTGATTATAAATTTAAGTCTGGGCTTTTTCAACCTTTTGCCGGTGCCGCCACTTGATGGTTCCAAAATTTTAATGGGAATTTTACCACCTAAATTTGATAAGTATATCCGCAAACTGGAAGGGCCTTATGGAATGATTTTATTACTACTCTTAGCTTATACAGGAGTTCTCTGGAGTATTATTGGTCCACTGGTTAATACCATTTACGGAATATTACTTTAAGCGAAAGAGGTTAAGTTATGGATTATAAATTAGTGCTCGATGACTTTGAAGGTCCACTGGAACTTTTATATCAACTGGTCAAAAAGAATGAAATTAATATCAGTGAGGTCTCACTTGCCAAAATTACTGATCAGTATCTTGATTATTTAGATCAGATGCGGGAATTTGACATTGATCTGGCAAGTGAGTTTTTAATTATAGCTGCGGAGCTAATCGAAATTAAAATTAAGGCTCTGCTGCCTCAGGAAGAAGATGAAGAGGAAGAAGAAAGTGAGCATGAGCTAATAACTCGCCTAAGAGAATATGAATTATTTAAAAATATTGCTCAGATGCTTAAAGAATGGGAAGAAGAAGCCGGTAATCGCTATCAGGCTCAGGTTGATATTGAAGAATTAATGCCGGAAATGCTGCAGGTTGATCTGGAAATTTCTGCAGCTGAGCTCTATGAGCTAGTTGTTAAGGCTTTAACAGCC
>QBLP01000059.1 GCA_003070825.1 Halanaerobium sp.
CTCTAATTCTCATTAGCCAAATTCATAATTATTCTTAATAAGTTAATTTATTGTACCATTAAAATCAGCACTTGTAAACCTACTTACTCCTTATTCTGATAACCATCCTGAAAGTTAGTGTGCAGATGATTGCAGTCACAAAATGGTTTGTTTTTCGATTCTCCACAGCGGCAGAGGGCGACAGAATTTCTTGGCTCATAAATTTCTCCAGCAGCCGACTCGATTTCTATACCGCCTTTTACAATAATTGCTGAACTGACCTTTTTTTCTGGATCCTGAAGCACCCAGATTTCAGCTTCTAAATCTGCTTCTAAAACTTCTCCCTCTTTACTGACAGCTGTCAACCTCCCTGCCAGACATTCTCCAGCAGATTTAATCACAAGTTCACGCTCTTCTTTTTTGTCTGATTCCTCTAACAATTCCCAGGTGCTTCCCTTTTCAGTATGGCAGAAGCGTAAAAAAGCACAGCGGTCATCATCCATTAAATCGATCTCTTTTCCCGGCAGCAGTTCTGCCCGCTCATCATATTTTTCCTTAGATGCAGTTTCCTGACCATCAAAGTCAATCTCTTTATGTCTGCCATCACAAAAGGGATGGTCCTTACTTTTACCACAGCGGCAGAGACTGTAGGTTTCTTTTTGAGGTAGTTTGCGTCCTTCTCGATATTCATAGTGCTTACCAACAGGAGTTATAATTTTTTCTTTCAGCGGCACCGAAGCAAAAACACAGTAGGGACCATCTTTAATAATTTTAATTCTCATTTTTTTATCTGTCATTAGTATCACCTTATTTTTATATTTATATATTTGCTACTAAACTTTCTGCTCAATTTCTTTAACACACTCGTTTTTTATCTCAGCTACCAGAGACTGCAGGGCATCAATAACATGGGGCCTGATATCTCCTCCAATCAGCACATACATAATATCATCTCCGACTTCAAGCTGGCCCTGATTAAGCCAGACTCTGACGTGAAAGATCCCTTCCATCTTCTTCGCTTCAGCTACTGCCTGCTCAACCTTTTTTTGATCATAATCAAATTCCATCCCCTTAACCTGAGAACCATCATCTATTCCTTCTCTAACCTTTTTTCTCGGAGTCTGGCGCACAGTACCATTATGAACTAAATACATTCCCTCTTCTAATGCTTCTGGATCAGCTTTTGCTTCTTTAAGCCACTGATCAATAGACGGTGATTTTTTCTTTTTTTGATTTACAGTCATTTTTAAAACACTCCCTATTAGATTATTTTTATTTTATTATATATTAAAGGTTGACATATGTTCAGAATTAATTATATAGTGTTATTGACTTCTTGATTTTAAATAGACAAACTTTGGGGGAATCAAAATGTTAAGCTTTAAACAGGCAGTTATACCTGTGATCACAATGGCTGTCTTAATACTACTATCTGTTTTATTCTGGGAGGCACCAATCCAGATTGCTCTATTTTTTGAAATAATGATTATTATTGCCTTAGCTTTGAGCTGGGGTTATAAGTGGCAGAAAATTGAAGAAATGCTTTTTTCCAGCTTTAAAAATATCGGTAATGTTATCTTAATCTTATTTTTACTGGGAATGATGATTGGTCTCTGGATTGCTGTTGGAACTGTTCCGACAATGATCTACTACGGTTTACAGACAATCAGTCCTAAATACTTTTTTATTTTATCATTTATCTCGACTTCACTGGTTTCCATGGCAGTTGGAACCGCTGTGGGGACTGCAAGTACAATTGGACTGGCTCTAATCAGCATTGCTCAGACAATGGGACTTAATCTGCCCTTAGCTGCAGGAGCAATTATCTCCGGCTCCTATGTTGGTGACAGAATGTCCCCGGTCTCATCGATAGCAATTATTACAGCTCACAGCTCGGAAGCCAATCTAATGGATATGATTTATCATATGCTTAAAACAGCTGTCTTACCATATTTAATTACTGCTACAGCCTTTCTTTTTATTGGTTTGAGCAATTTCTCCAGCCTTAAAGCTGCTGCTGATTTAGATTCATTAAGTCAAATGCTGAGCGGCCATTTTCAAATTTCTTTCTGGTTGCTGCTGCCGCCAATTTTAATAATTCTGCTGGCAGTTCTCAAAGTGCCTACAATAATAAATATTGCCTTAAATATTCTCTTTTCCCTATTAATGGGCTCCTACTTTACTGAAAGAAATTGGTCAGAACTTTTAAATATTATGTTTAGAGGATTTAATGAGAGAACTGGAACAGTATTTATTGATAATATTCTGGCCCGTGGTGGTTTAACAAACATGCTGGAACTGATTTCCTTAATTATTTTTGCTGTGCTTTTAGGTGGCCTTTTAGAAAAAATGGGAGTTTTAAACAGCCTTTTAAAACCATTTCTGCACCTGATCAAGAAAAAAATACATCTTATTGCTGTCACTATTTTTTCCGGGATAGTTTCTGCTACCTTAGGCTGCAATCAATTTTTGGCTGTTTTTTTACCGGCTAAAATGCTTGCTAAAAATTATGACCAGATGAATTTAGAAAGAAAGGATCTGGCCAGGGCACTTGGTGATTCCGGACTCGTTTTTTCACCTTTAATCCCCTGGAATGTTAATGCCCTAATGATGACAGCAGTCTTAGGAGTCAGTACAATAGAATATTTCCCCTATGCCTTTTTCCCGCTGCTGATGCCACTTTCTAATCTCTTAATTACTTATTTGGAGGAGAAAAATTAGCTTTTTTCATTTCTGGCAGAAAAGATTTTTAAAACAACATAGGCAATTAAAGTAAAGATAAAAAAGATAAGTAAGACTGTAGCAATGCTCTGCAGAGAGCCGATCAAAGTTCTGTAGATTTCTAAGGTCCAGCGCTCAGCTGTCAGCTGCACGATTTCTCTATTATCATATCTAGAAGTAATATATTTTTCTAAGTCCCAGACTCTGACACCTCCGGAAATACCGACAACATAGATTGCAAACTTAATATATTTAAGCCAGGCCTGATTGATAGCCTCCGGCACAATTAAGTTTAAGATTTTGTAAATCGAATCATTGAACAATCTGCTGACAATATAGCAGACCAACAGGGCCACCAGAAATGTAACTACTAATAATAAGTAAAACATAACTATCACTCTTTTCTTTTTAAGTTTGGACTTCTAAAAAGCGGTCAGGAATCTTATTTAATATTTCCTGATACTTGATCATCTCAATACTTTTATTCCAGAGCTGATCCTGCAGTTCCTGCCTTAAAGCAGCTGACGTGGGCTTCTTTTTTCTTTTTTTTACATAATAGCTGCCGCTTTCTCCTCTAACTTCATCTGATAAAGCAAGATAGACTGGAGTTTCTGCTCCTTTTTCTACAGAAGAACCTCCTGCTCCCCAGCCCTGACGCAACAGCTTGGTGTTAATCACTCCCGGATGAAGACAGTTAACAGTTATATTATCTAATATTTTATCCAATTTAAAAGTAAATAAGATCATTGCCAGCTTAGAATCAGAGTAAGCCTGACTACCATTAAAATTAATTGGATCCCATATATTATCAACATTTAAATTGTGAGCATGAACCATGGAAGAAAAATTAATTATTCTTGGATCTGCTGACTCTTTTAAAAGTGGAATCAGCAGCAGAGTTAAAATAAAGTGGGAATGATAGTTAACAGCAATAGTTTTTTCTATCTGATCTTCACTAAATTCAAGTGAGTTTTGATAAATCCCTGCATTATTGATCAAAACATCAATTTTAGCTTCCTCATCTTTTAACTGATTACTTAAATCTAAAACCTGCTGCTGAGAATTAAGATCAGCAATAACAATTTTGTGCTCTGCTTCAGGATTAATTGAATCCAGCTCTTCTTTAACCTCTTGAGCCTTAGTCTGACTGCGGCCGTGGATAATAATTTTCTGGCCTTTATCAGCCAGCTCTTTTGCAGTTTCTCCGCCAATGCCATCAGTTGAACCGGTGATTAAAATAGTTTTCATCAGAAAACACCTCCAGTTGTCTATCCAAAATTACATTAAAAAATTAGAGTAAATAGATTTAAAAGCAGATAGAAAATTATTATTATTTTTGCGATCTGAGCCAGATAAAAAGAAAAACTTTTAGTTTGATCACTGCTCTTTATTTCTTCTGTCTCCTGCTCTATTTCTGAACTTTCAGCTTCAGCATCTAAATTTAAATCTTTTAGGAGTTCTCTGGCCTGCTCATAATCTTTTTCTGAAACATAAAGCTCAATATTATAGGCAGAATAGCCCATATAGATCATGCTATAGCCGCCAAATTCATCATGACGAACAATGACTTCTATATTATTATCATTAAGCAGAGCTTCTATCATCTCTGCTTCTCTGGCACCAGTTGTAATTAAATGCTGCAGTTTAAAATCAGTCATTTTTCTGCTCCTTATTGATAGCCATTTATTTCAAACTAAATTTTAAAGACTAAGATTTTTCTTCAGTTTCAGGAGGAAAATTATATATCCAGCCTACTGCAGGCAAGTTATTTTTCATAATCAACTAAAACTCTTTTAGCAGCTACTTCTCCTATAAAAGTTTTAACCTTTTCGTGTTCCGGGTGGATTTGATACTGATCAAGATCAGCAAGACTTTCAAATTCAGTAATTAAAACCAGCTCATAAGCTGCCTCACTCTGATTGATATTCTTACCTACTTCTAAAAACTTAATCTGCTCAACTAAATCTTTAAGTGAGCGCAGCTTCTCTGCTGCTAATTCAATATTCTCTTCTTTACTATTTCCTGCAGCCTGATCCTTGAATTCCCACATCACAACATGTTTAATCATTTTTAATTACCTCCATTGTATTTTATAATCTTCTAATAAAAAAATTAAATAAAATATAAAAAATCTAATTAAGCTCTAAATTTTTAAGCTAAATCTGCCTCTGTTAAAACCTCAATCCCATTTTTTATTAATAACTCTGCTGTTAGACCATTACCTTTAATTAAATTACCGCTAAATGTACCATCATAGATCTTCCCAGCGCCGCAGGATGGGCTTCTCTGCTGCAGTATTACTTTTTTGGCTCCCACAATTTTTGCTATTTCTAAAGTTTTTTCTGCTCCCAGCTTAAATTCTGCTGTCACATCTTTACCCTGCTCAGTCACAACTTTTTTATTGCCCTCATCATCAAGAATAATTTCAGAGGGATCTCTCGGAGTAGCCAGGCCTCCCAAAACTTCAGGACAGACCGAAATCGCCTTTCCAGCTTTGACTAACTCAGCAACTTTTTCATCTAAATTATTATTTCCGTCATAACGGCAGTTGATACCTGCCAGACATGAACTTACAAGATACATCTGATCACCTTCCAAAATTAAAATAATTGCAACAAATTTTAACGTTTAAAACCACCTTCAGAATTTATAATTTCTCCGGTAATCCATTCAGCTTCTTTTGAGGCAAGAAAACCAACCAGCTTTGCTGTGTCTTCAGGTTGACCAATTCTCCCCTGTGGAAACTTTTTTAGCAATTCATCTTTCAACTTTTGGTCCATCCAGCCGGTATCTGTTGGACCCGGATTAACTGCATTAACCGTTATTCCTTTAGGAGCTAATTCAGCCGCCAGGGAGATAGTTAAGGCATCCACTGCTCCTTTAGTAGCTGCATAGGCTATTTCATTTTCCATCGGACCTTTAAATTGGCCTGAACTGAGATTGATTATCCGGCCGCCTTTTTCTTTATTAATGCTGCGGGCAAAATAGGAGCTTAAAAGAAGAGTCGCCCTTAAATTAATCTGATAGTGTTTATCCAGTTCTTCAGCCTCTATATTTTGATAGTTATTATTTGTTGAATAACAGGCATTGTTGACCAAAACATCTGGAGTTTGTAGTTTTTCTTTAACATCATTAAGCAGCAGTTTTATGTTTTCAGGCTCTGCCAGATTGATTTCTTTTTTAAAACATTTAACTCCCATATTTTGAATGGTCTGCTGCAGTTTATCCGGTTCATTTTCTTCTACTCCCCAGGGCATCCTGCGATCATAATCAAGATAGTAGGTAAAATAAATATCTGCACCATCAGTTGCTAATTTTCTGGCAATAGCTGCACCAATGCCCTGCAGGCGGCTGGCCCCAGTTATTAGAGCTGTTTTGTTTTTGAGACTTTTCTCTGACATTATCTTATCACCTATTTCTATTAAATAGTAAGTCTTCTCCCATTAATTCTCAGCCACTCTTTTTTCTCTTCATAATCTGGAATAATTTCAGCCACAGTCTGCCAGAACTTTTTAGAGTGGTTGGGATGAATCAAATGCACCAGTTCATGCACCACTAAGTACTCAATTACAAATATGGGTGCCATGATTATTTTCCAGTTGAAATTAAGATTCTTTTTGCTGCTGCAGCTTCCCCAGCGCTTTTTCTGCTTTTTGATAACAATCTTATTTGGTTCAACAGCTAAGTTGTTTTTATGAATATTGATAAGTTCATTAATTTTTATTTTTGCCTGACTGCGGTACCAGCTGATTAACCGCTTTCTGACTGCCATTTTTCTTTTCTGCTTATTTTCTTCAAGCTCAGCTGGATAGTTAACTACCATTCGATCCTGTTCCAGTATAACTTTTATATCATTCAAATCTACCTCAGCAGCAAGTTTTAATTTGAATTCCTTACCTAAATAAAGAAAAGTTTCACCACTGATAAAATCCTTTGTTTTTGGTGGAGCTTTAATTTCTGACATTTTAGCAAGCTTTTTTATAATCCAGTCTTCTTTTTTAGTCAATAAAGATTTTATTTGTCTGATCGAAGTTCTCTTAGGCGATCTAACCAGCAGTTCCTGATCAGCATTAACTATAATTCCAATTGTTTTTCTACTACTGCGAATAATTTTAAATTTATATTCCTGATTTTTAAGTTTAATTTTATTCATTTCAACACCCTGTATTTTATTTATTATTATTGATTACTGAGTTTTATAAACTCTGATCAATACTGCCATCAGGCAGCATATTATCAGGATGATATTCTCCTCTTTCTTCCATCTGATAGCGCTGACAGCTTTTGTTACCTCCGTGACAGTAATTTTCTACCCACTTTTTATCTATTTTACCGGCTTCATAAAATCTTTTCATTGGACAGACCGGATACCATTTGCAGGTCATAATTAGCCTCCTTATTTCTCAACTATGCTGCTGCCGTCAAGCTGATAATAACTGCTCTCTGCACATTCTCTACACAAAACTTTGTCATCTTTTTGAACAGCTTTGGCAGCCATTAATTTCTCTCCACATTTACTGCACTCAGCATCAGCAAAAATAGGTGCATAATCAGGCAGCTCAATTTTTAGATTTTCTTCAATCTTAAAGAATTTATCAATATCAGCTTCAATTATCTCAAAAGCTATCTCCTGCCAGACTTCCTTCATCTTTTTTTCTTCTGCCTGACTTCCATTTCTATCTGCTATAACTTTTTTAAATAATTCAGCTGCTTTAGGATATTCACGCTCAATAAAATTAGAATCCTTGAGGTAATATCTCAGATTATCAGTTGAATCACCTCTTTTGACAAAGGTGACTGCTGTTTTACCAAAATCACGATAGATAAGTGAGTTATTGCCAAAGGTAGTGCCGGCAGTATATTGGATGCCGTCACTAAAGCAGCTGTTGGTTTCTACCACAGCCAGCAGATCCTCCATTCCATCATTATCCGCTCCAAGTCTTTTTAATGCATCTGCAGCAGCCAGCACTCCCAGGGCAAGATAGGGACAGTAGTGGCCGTGCAGTTCTCCCGCCTTAAGCAGCAGATCATTGAGATTCTGATATTTGATCAATTTATTAATCTGATAGCGCGGTGTTTTTTTCTGAAGAGACAGTGTAGGCTGGTCCATAAAAGAAGCATAGGGTTTGATATCAATCACTGGTGTTCCGTCTATTGCATCAAGCCCATAGACATGCAGTTTATTGCCCTCTCTTTTTAATAATTCAACAGTTGTAATTCCAATTGGGCTCGGTCTGCGGGGACTCCTGGAGGTAAAAAGGCCTCTCTCCGGCCCCTTCCTTCTTTTGCTGATTAAATCATAACCTTCTGATTTATGAAAATAGAAAAGGATCTGCAGATACTCATAACCCTCTATTTTGTCAAGACCATCCACATATTCTGCTTCAACTTCAATAATACTTTTTGTTTTTTTCATCTCATCCGGACCAACCGGTTCTTTATATTTACTTCTAACTTCTGCTATTTTATTTACTTCCATTGTCATCTCCTTAATTCTTCAGTTTTTCTGAGCATTCTTAATACAGATTCTTCCCTGACATAATTAGCAACTCGATTTAGATCAATCCACTTTAAATTTTTAGATTCGCTGCTTTTTTCTAATTCTTCCTCAGCATCTGCTTTTAGTAATAATCTTAGATCATAGTGAAAATGTTCAGCCTCATTTTTTGCAGCAGGTATTTTGTGAACATCAAGATCAAATATTTTCTGATCGACCAGTGAAAGAGAATTTAAACCTGACTCTTCTGCAGCTTCTCTTAAAGCTGCTGCTTGAATTAATTCTCTTTTTTCTAAATGTCCACCGAGCTGAATCCATTTATCCAGTTTCTGGTGATGGTGGAGTAAAACTTTATCTTCCTGCTGACTGATTATCCAGGCAGAAGCTGTTAAATGTCCTTTTGGATTAGTTCTCAAATAATTATCTTTATTATTGATTAAAAAATTTATAATCTGACTTTTATATCTTTTCTCTGCCTGACTGGCCGGCTTATATTTTCTAATTTCCTCTAATATCTTTTGAAAATATTTCAAGTAATGACTCTCCTTATATGAAAGATTTAGATACTAAAGCTGATGCGAATCACGGCTGGCTGGAAGAGGAAGATTTTAAACATCTTCAGCTGCATATCTGTCTCTTATACACATCT
>QBLP01000360.1 GCA_003070825.1 Halanaerobium sp.
GTTGTATTTTTTTTATTTAAATTATAAACTTCTGGCAAATTGACCAGCCAGTCAGCATCGTAAAGTAATTTAAAATTATTGCTGCTTACTTTACCTGGTGTATGGTGATGAGCAATAATTTCAGCAACTTCATCCATCGTTTCAAAATCAATATTATGTGATTTCATTATCTTTCTGGCAACCGGGGGCCCTTCAATTTCCTGATAGTGCCCGGAACTACTTCCATATTTAACTTCTGAATTTTTAATTCCAATATCATGTAAAACTGCAGTATAGATAATTACCTGTTCATTTATATTTTTATCTGGATACTTTTCCTTAAAAGCTTTTATTAGTTTTTCTGCATAATCAGTTACTTTGAGAGCATGCTGGATTCTTTTTTGATCATCTGCAAAATACTGCTCAAGTTCTTTAATTAGCTTATTTTTAAGCATATTACCTCCTATTTTCAGTAATTATTTTATCCATTAATATATTCCAGTCCTGATCAATCTGTTGTGCTTCTGGATGATTATCAAACCAATTAATTGATTTTTTTACTCCCTTTGCAAACGGTACGGTTGCTTTAAATTGGGGTACAAAACGTTTTATTTTAGAGTTGTCAAATACAACACTCACTGCCTTATCTCCAAGCAGTGATCCTCTGAAGCTTTGATCATATTCTGCAATTTTTTCAGAAGCAACATGAACCAGCTCGAGATTATCTACACCTGCTGCTCTGGCAATAGCTTTAAATATCTGGTTCCAATTTAGTGTTTCATCTGAAGTAATCTGGAAAGCATGACCAAGAGTTTGCATATTTCCCAGTAAGGGAACAAAAGCTTTAGCAAAATCAGTATTATGAGTCATTGTCCAGAGTGAGCTGCCGTCTCCATGAACCAGAATTTTTTTACCGCGGCGCATTCTGTCAACCAGTGACCAGGGAGCCTGATGACTGTTTAAAGCTGCCGGAATTGAGCGCTTGCCATAAGTATGAGAGGGACGGATAATAGTAATGGGAAAATCATGTTTCCGGTATTCAGCCATTAAAATATTTTCACAGGCAATTTTATTCTGCGAATATTCCCAGTATGGATTAGCAAGTGGAGTTGATTCATCGATTAAATAACTTGTCTGAGGTTTTTGATAGGCAGATGCTGAGCTAATAAAAATATATTGATCTGTCTTATTTCTAAAAATTTCAATATCATTTTTAATATGTTCAGGAGTAAAAGCAACCCAGTCAACCACAGCATCAAAGTGGTGATTTTGCAGTTTTTGTTTTGCTTCTTCCGGGTTCCTGATATTCCCTTCAATAATATTTGCCTCTGCTGGAGCCAGATGATTACTATTACCTCGATTGAATAAATATAATTCTATTCCTTTTTTAACAGCCAGTTCTGATACTGCTTTACTAATAGTTCCTGTACCTCCAATAAATAAAACTTTCATTTATTATTCACTCCCTTTTCAAATTTCACTTTTTGTGATTAAGTTATTAGTTTTCTCTTATTTAATATATTCACTATCAGTTATTTTTCTCCTTTAATTCAACTCAATTAAATAAAAAAATTTAAGTCTTAAAATAATTAGACTAATGTCTGCTAAAATATTGCTTTAAAATAAATTTTATGAGAAAATATTA
>QBLP01000361.1 GCA_003070825.1 Halanaerobium sp.
TCCCAGTTGTGGTCAACAATTTTTTCAGGATCAATGGTTTCTTTCCGATCAATATATTCAATAATCATTTCTCTAATACCCTCTTCTGATTTGAAATAGGGTTCATTAGAGAAAATACCGGCTGACTTCATCCCGCTGTAGCGGTAGTTATTAACTGCCAGCTTAAAGGTTTGATCATCTCTGACCGGCTTACCATTAAAGCTTAAATCTTTAATTCTCTGGCCTACAGGTTCAGAAATATCAATTTTGTATTCCACACCCTGGAACATGTCATAAGAATAACCGCGCATCTCTGGATCAAAACTGATTGTTACATCTCCAGGCTGATAACGATTATAATAGGCAGCTCTAGATTCCATAAATTCTTTTAATTCACTGCCGCTTACTTCTACAGCATAAAGAGTGTTGCTGTACTTATAAATACGGGCAGCATCTTTAATTGAAACTGGACCTTTATTTATAGTAGAATCAGAGTCGAATAAAGCTGCTGAAGAGATATCTGCATCAGTATTTGCCAGCTGGACTTCATTTATTAAGTCTACCAGCGCTGTATCCATAACCTGAGCAGAGGGAATACCTTCTACTGGATCTGCCGGACGGAAGTCTCCAGCTGCATAACCAATCGGAGTATTAACATATTCTACTACTTCTTTGTGATAAGGTTCAGCAACTGCTAAAGTTTCTGGATCTGCTTCATATTCTTCAGCTTCCAGATGAGTTCCCTCTTTCTTAGCAACAACCCACTCACCATTTTTTTTCTCTAATGTCATCTTGATTTTGGAAGCCTGCTCACCGGCGTCTGTGGCTGCCATAACCAGTACACCATTAATTACTTCTTTAACTGATTCATGGTCATGTCCGGTAATCATTACATCAATTTCTGGATTATTTTCTGCAACCTTGCGGGCTCTGTCACCACCACTTGGATCATGACGTCCATCCAGTCCGGCATGAACTAAAGCAATAATAACATCGGTCTTTGCTGCCAGTTCTGGAATATATTCTGCTGCAGCCTTATCCATATCTTTAAATTCAAGCGACCTTACCTTATCGCCATCCCAGATAGGAATATTGGGAGTTGTTAAACCTAAAATACCAACTTTAATACCATCAATTTCTTTAATAGTATAGGGTTCGACAAAAGTCTCACCTGTTTCTTTGACTAAAGTGTTGGCAGATAGAATAGGAAATTCAGCATCTTCTAAAATCTCCTGCTGAGTTTCAAGGCCAAAATTAAACTCATGGTTGCCCAGAGTCATTGCACTGTAGCCCATATAATTCATTACCTTCATCATGGGGTGAACTACATCGCGGCGGTCTTTAAAAAGTGCAGTCAGAGTATTCCCTTGAATAGTATCACCTGCATCCACCAAAAGAAGATTGGGGTTTTCTTTTCTCGCTTCTTCTACCATCGAGGCTATTTTAGCAAGTCCTATGTCATCAGGTTCACCAATTTTATAGGACCAGGGATAAATTGCACCATGAATATCACTGGTTGCAATCACCGTTAAATCTTTTGCCGAAATAATTCCTCCCATGAGCATCAGAAAACTCAAAGCCAAAATTACTGTCAGCATCAACTTTTTCTTTTTAATAAACAATCTAAATTCCCCCTCTTAAGA
>QBLP01000362.1 GCA_003070825.1 Halanaerobium sp.
AAGCTGGACAGAAGCTAAGTTTGGTGAAGGCTACTGGATTGATCACTGGGCCTACAATCTTGATTTAATTGAAAATTATCTGGCTTTATATCCGGAAAATAAAGAGCAACTTCTTTTCAAAAATCAAGATTATACATTTTATGATTCACATGTTCGCGTTAAGCCCCGCAGTGAAAAATATTTCTTAACTGAAAATGGAGTTCGTCAGTATAATGCAGTTGCTGCAGACAGGAAAAAGCAGGAAGAAATTGCCGCCCGCAGTAAATCCCCATATTACCTGCGGACTAAAAAAGGAGAAATTTATACTACCAGTCTTTTCAACAAGCTTTTAACTTTAGTACTGAATAAGACTGCCAGTCTCGATCCCTACGGAATGGGAATTGAGATGGAGGCTAATAAGCCTGGCTGGTATGATGCTTTAAATGGACTGCCTGGTATTTTTGGATCATCAATTGCTGAAACAATGGAATTGCTGCGAATGGTTAGATTCATGTCAGAAGCTCTATCTGAACTCAATTTGGAAACAGAAATTGCTCTGGCAGCAGAAATCTATGATTTTTTTGATAATCTCAATCACCTGTTAACTGAAGTCAAATCTGATCAGGATTTCCTCTACTGGCAGCAGGCCGGTAAAATTAAAGAAGAGTATCGAGAACAGGTATTTGCTGATCTAACAGGCAGAGAAGTTGCAGTATCTATCCGAAAAATGATGGCCTTTTTAAATAAAGTTGAAGCAAAACTTGAACGGGCTGTAAAGCTGGCTGAAGAAGATAGTGGACTCTTTACGATGTACTACAGCTATCAGGTTGAAGAATACGAAAAACTTGGGCAGAGATCAGAAAATGGACTGGAAAAGGTAGCGGTTAAGAAATTCAAACAGCACAGGCTGCCACCATTTTTAGAAGCCCAGGTCAGAGGAATGAAAATCTTAAAAGATGATCAGAAAGCCCAAAAGCTTGCCGAAGCAGTTCAAAATAGTGAACTCTTTGACGAGAAACTTAAAATGTACAGAGTTAATGGTGATTTAAGTGCAGAAAGCCATGAGATTGGAAGAGCGAGAGCCTTCAGTCCCGGCTGGCTGGAAAATGGATCAATCTGGCTGCACATGGAATATAAATATTTGCTGGAACTTCTAAAAAGCGGACTTTACAAAGAATACTATCAGGCAATCAATGAGGCTCTGGTACCATTTCAGGATCCGGAAAGATACGGCCGCAGTATTTTAGAGAATTCTTCCTTTATCTTAAGCAGTCTAAATGGAGATACTAAAAATCACGGCCGCGGTTATATAGCGAGGCTCAGCGGTTCAACTGCAGAATACATCAATATGTGGTCTCTAATGGCCTTTGGGGAGCAGCCTTTTAAATATGAGGCTGGAGAATTAATTTATCAGCCGGAGCCAAAATTGAGCTCAGACTTATTTACCGAGGAAGAAAGAGAAGTTGCTCTACAGTTAAGTGAAACAGAAACTGCTGAAGTAGTGGTTCCAGAAGCAGCTTTTGCCTACAGATTTTTAGGAGAGACTCTGGTTATCTATCATAACCCGAACCGAAAAGATACCTTTGGTGAGGATAAAGCAGAAATTTCTAAGTATATATTAACTGCTGCTGATGGTAAGG
>QBLP01000006.1 GCA_003070825.1 Halanaerobium sp.
AGCTTTTTCAACTATAAATTAATCGATTCATCCCCACCTATTGACATAAGCGAGGCTTTCTCGGCTAAATTCAGTAAGTTTGACGGTAATAAAATTAAAGCTGCCAGCAGAAATAAGATCAAAAGCAGCAACGATTGATTCATAAAGCCCATCCTTTAAATTTTAAATTTTAAGAAAAAAGTTCTGATAGACTTAAGTATATAATTTTAAAGTCAAAAAATCAATTAGCCCGCATCACCGGCAAACAAATTTAAAAGTCAATTGTTTTTAACAGATATGCCTTATTCCCCGCTTGATTATAATAAAATTCATCACAGCCCCGGGCGGTCATCATTATTCCTCTCCCCCGCTCACTATCACCGCTAATATCAAATTCCTGCCTGAGTCTTTTCTGCCAGTCAAAACCTCTTCCCTGATCTTTTACTTCAGCAGCAAGAGAATCCTTAGTAATCTTCAGCTCAATAATTACCTTTTTGTCTGCTTCCATCTGATTACCATGTTCGGCAGCATTGGCAATAATCTCATGTAAGGCCATAGCAAAGATATCAGAGCTGATTGAATTTGGCAGCAGCTTATAAATTACTGCCTGAAATCTGCAGACAGCTTTTTTCCTGCTTTCAAGTTCAAAATGGAATTTACCGGTCTTTTTTTGAGACTCAAGCTCTTTATTCTCCATTACTCCAACTCCTATGTCTTAATTCTTTAAATAACAGCTTTAGCAAATTATTTTTAGCTTTATTCTTCAATTGTAATAACTTTATTTAAATGAATCATCTCAAACATATTTTTAATATAGTCACTTTCAACATTCCGGATAATCAGCTTTCCTTCCTTTTCTTTTAATTTTTTATGAAAAAGCAGCAGTTTACCCAGACCTGAACTGTCAATACTTTCAACCTCAGAAAAATCCAGTATAACTTTTTTGTAGTCTTTTTTGAATAATTCCAGCAGCTTGTCTTTTAAATCCTGTGAGTTGGAAAAATCAATATTTCCGACTGGACTAATCACAACCTGCTCACTGTTAATTACATCTGTTTTGCTCTCCATTTTCAATCCCCCAATTTCTGCTTCATTTACTTTCTGCTTTATATAATATTATATCTCTTAACCAACTAAATAGCATTTTTTAAGACAGCAACTATCTCTGCATCCAGCTTTGCTTCCTGCTCCATACTGTCAATAATACCTAAGGCTTTTGCTATAGAAAAAGCAGGTCTGTAAGGCCTGTCTTCAGTTAGAGCCTGGAAAACGTCACTGACTGCCATAATCCGGCTGCCGGTATTGAGCTGATCGCCGCTAATTCTAAAAGGATAACCAGTTCCATCCAGCCTTTCGTGATGAAAGGCCGCCCATTCAGGAATACTGCCCAGACCCTGAATCTTATTCAGCAGCCTGTAGGTATAGAAAGTATGCTGTTTAACCACTTTAAATTCAGCAGCTGTCAGTTCAGCCTCTTTTTCAATAATTTCAGCCGGAACGATTAGTTTACCCAGATCATGAAAAAGACCTGCAATTCTAATCGCCCGCTGCTGCTGATAGCTGTAACCAAGCTCATGAGTAATCATTGCCGCAATTGTTGCCACCCCGGTACTGTGTCTGGAAGTAAAGGGGCTGACCCGATCTATTAAATGAGCCACTATGCTGGCAATTGATTCCAGATCACTCAAATCAATTTTAACCCTTGTTCTTCTGCCCCACTTTTCCAGAATACTGTTGTATTCTTTTACCTTTAAGTTAAGCCAGAAAGATTCTTTTTCGGCAATAACTGAAAAAATTTTTACTAATTCTGGATCAAACCAGCTTCCAGACCTTGATTTAATTGTCTCCATGATATGATCAACCTGATTTAAAATAAAAGTTTCAGAATCGATCAGGGCCTCAATCCTATCTGAAAGATGAATAATTCGACTGGCCAGCGGAATTGCATTTCCCTGAACCCGGTCAAAATTACTACCACTCCAGTTATGGTGATGAAAATAGATAATATCTGCCAGCTGAGGCATAAAATTAAGCTTTTCTGTTAACTCTGCCCCGAGCCTGCAGTGAGACTCAGCCAGCCCCAGTTCTACCTGAAAAATATTTTGAGCCTTTTCCTTCTTTTCAGTATCAACTATCCCAAGATCATGGATTAAAGCAGCCAGCACCAGCTGGTTTATTTCTTCTTTTTCAAGCTCCAGCATTTCTGCAATTTCTAAGGCTATATAAGCTACTCTCCTTGAATGATCGAGGATTTCATAATTATCCATATCAAGTGCACTGGAAAGAGTAATAAATAGTTCACTCAGCCTCATTTTCGAATCAGGAAGATTCCCCAGTTTATTTACTTCAATTTTTGTCTGCATCAAAATTATAGCCCCCAACACTAATTAATAACAATTATTATTACTATACTCTGATTATAGCTAATTCTGCAATTTTATGCAAGAAAAAATATATTTAGTCATAAAGTTTTATTATGATAAATTATCTAATTATTGGCTTTAAATTTACTCCAGATGATCTTTTAAAGCTTCATAACGTGAGCGCAGAAGCTTTTCGTGCCCCTTTTCATCTTTAATCAGCTGCTCAAAAAGAGCCTTTGCTTTCTGATCATCGGTCTGTTCCTTTAAGTACTTATATTTTTCCTGGGCTGCAATCTCATCTTCTATTGCTTCCAGTAACCCTTCTAAGACTATGTCCACTGCTATCTCTCCTCTCAGGTTATTTATTTTTGTTTAAAAACCATAAAAGTTATGTCATCCTGCCCCACCCTGGAGTTGGAATAGGTTTTAAAATCCTGATTTACCGCCCTAATAACCTCTGCTGCAGCTGAGTGCCGCTCTGCCTCCAGCACAGCTGTTAGCCGCATTAATCCATACTGCTGCTGATCGTTAGCTGCTGAGCGCTCTTCAATAATTCCATCAGTTGTAATAAAAAGCAGATCCCCACTTTTCAGGCTGACTTTCTGCTCTTGATAATCAATTATTGAGCTGTCCTGATAATTTTCCAGTGCAATAGCAGTTGAAATAGGTACTCCTCCATTTTCCAGTTTATTTAATTTTCCCTGGTTGTCAATCAGCAGGGGAGGAATATGAATCCCTGCATTACTGAAAGCAAAAGTCCTATTTTCTTTGTTGTAAACTCCAATCAAGAGACAGGTCATATAATCGACTGCAATATTTTCCTGGTGATATTTGTTGATAATAAATTTTAACAACTCAGTTGAATTCAGTCCCTGGCCAAGGTTGGCCTGGTTGGAGAGGTAATTATTAACCAGCTCTCTTAAAAATATATTTAAAATTGAGCCGTCAAGGCCGTGACCGCTGACATCAGCTAAATAAATTAAAAGCTCTTTTCCAGTATCGATCAGATTATAAAAATCTCCCCCGAGTTTATTTGCCGGTTGAAAATAGACCTGATAATCAAGTTTAGCTATTTGCGGCAGCTTTTTAGGAAGAAACTGCTGGTGCAGTCGTCTTCCTTTTTCAAATTCAGCTTCCAGCCTGGAATAAAGATCATTTATCTTTTGATTAGAGAGCTCTAAACTCTTTTCATAATTTTTTCTGGCTGTAATATCACGGTAACTCTGAATTATCCCCTTTAAGTTACCCTGATGATCTCTATAAGGGACAATGGTCACAATAAAGAAGTGATTTTCACCTGCAAGTTTAACTGCAGTATCCTCCTGGATAAATTCTCTGCCGGCCAGAATCTGTTTTAGAGAACAATTTTCAGTTCCACAATTTTCTGTACAGAAAGCATTGGAACAGTTCCTTCTCTGACTGAAGAAAAAATCCTCGCCCAGATTATCTTTTTTATACAGTCTATTTAATTCTTTATAACGCTGATTGCTTTTTATAATCTGATAATTTAAATCCACATAGCGAATTGCTTCTGTGGATAGATCTAAAATATCATTTAGCATTTTTTCTTTTTCTTCCAGCTGATTTTTCTTTTCTAAAAGCTCTCTTTCCATCTGCTTGCGCTGGCTGATATCCTTTTTTACAGCTACATAGCTGCTTATTTCACCCTGCCGGCCGATAATTGGAGTAATTGATGCCTGCTCCCAGAATTTTTCCCCACTTTTTTTGAGATTCAAAAATTCTCCACTCCACTTCTGACCACTGCTGATTGTCTGCCAGAGATTTTGATAAAACTCTTTTTGATGACAGCCGCTTTTTAAAATCCGCGGATTCTCACCTAATACCTCATCTCTGCTGTAGCCGGTTAGTTCAACAAAGCGGGGATTGACATATTCTATACAGCCCTCAGGATCAGTTATCACAACTGTTTCCGGGCTCTGCTCAACTGCCTGAATTAATCTTGAACTATCTAATTCAGTTTCAAAACTAAATTTTTCCAACTTTTTCTCCAAAGCAAAGCTCCTCTCCAAAACTGATCCCATCTATCAACAACTGAGCCCCTATAAATAAGATAAATTACTATTACTATACTTTTATTATTTGACATAACTGTGCAAAACCCTGCTTTTTTTCGACAAAAAACCCCTAAATTTAACAAATTGCAATTAATTTGAAATTTAGGGGGTAAATCTCTATTCAATTTAAAAATAACTGTAGATCTGCTGCCAGAGTAAAAGCACAGTTAGAAAAATAGGAATCCATAAAAGCTGGATTGTAAAATCCTGATAGACAAAATTATGCAGTCTCTGAGAAGCATTAAAAATTGCATTGTAGAAAAAAGTTTCAAATATTTTTTCAGTATCAAAGCGGACACTCTTGCGGCTCAGGCCGTAGAAGAAATTTAAAAATAACTGCAGATAATTTTCCAGAGACAAATTACCCCGGGCCTCAACTTTAAAGCCGCTGTGGTTATAAAAGAGATAAGCTGCAATTCCTAGATAGATTGTGGTGTCCCGGAAACCGACTAAAAGGTGAAAGTCTTTTTCAACCAGAGCGGCCAGAACATTACCCGGCATCTCAGGCCAGAACCCGACAACTAAAATCCCCAGCATCCCAATCAAAAGTGCCAGAATATCATGGCTGTAGATCTGATAATGATTAAAACCCTGTTTTAGATCTTCGAAAAAGCTGCTGTAATCCTGATCCTTAATAAAAATCCAGTAAAGAACTCTGCCGGCATAAAGAAAACTTAAGAGACCTAGCAGAAAAAAGACAATAGTTGAAAGCAGACCAGCTGTCTGAGCTGATTTAATTAAATATTTACTGTTATAACCAGCAGTAAAGACCACAGCTCCGAGAGAAGCATAACTCAAGATTGTGGCTGCAGCTGTAATCGGTCTCCTGCTTAAGGCATCTTTAAATTCATAAATAATCCGGGAACCATATTCCTTCTGCCAGATACCACTGCTGATAAATAAAGTTGTCTTGGCAAAACCGTGCGCTATAATCTGAAGTACAGCCCCATAAAAGGCATATTTGCCGCCAGTACCAATAGCCAGAGCAATTAAACCCAGCTGGCTGACCGTAGAATAAGCAAGCATAATCTTTAAATCAGCAGAGCGCAGTGCCTGCCAGCCGGCATAAACAATCATTGCCAGCCCGAGCAGAAAAAGAAAGGTATTTCCGGTTTCCATTGGAATGATCTTTAATAAAAATATGTAACCGAGCTTAACAACCCAGCCGGATAAAATAGCACTTACCGGTGCCGGTGCCTCAGAGTGAATTGGGGGGAGCCAGAAGTGGAATAAAAAGAGACCACTCTTCATTCCAATCCCCATAATTAAGATAAACTGCAGGGGCACAGAATCAATTACCCCAATCTTTGAATAACCAAAAGCATTGGCCGCCAGGGCACCAAAAAGCAGAATACTGCTGCCGCTGAACTGAATCACAAAATACTGTCTAACCAGCTTCCAGTCACTCCAGGCCAGCATAAAGGTTGTGGCCAGAGTTACCATCTCCCAGGCAAAAAGGAAGAAAAACCAGTCATTGGTAAGAATAACAATCAGAGTACTTAGCAGATATACAAGAGTTAAAATGTAATACCAAAATTTATTTTCTTTTATGTAATTCCAGGCTGCCAGAGCTGTCATCAGAGTTAAGATAACTCCTACTTCAGCCAGCAGAGGAAAATAACTATCAAATTGAAAACTCGACAGAAACTGCTGCCAGATAACAGCCATAATTTAACCTCCCAGTACTAATTCTATATATCTTTCTACATTCATTAAACTTTCGATCGACATTCTTAACGGCAGATCAAAAAATCTAAAACCAAGTCCAAAGCCAACAATAATTGCTGTATAGGCATAGGTAATAAAGCTGACAATTTTCTCCCGGTATAAAACAGATAAAAGCGGACGACTGTAAATTTCTTCTTTCAGGTCATCTTCGGTCAGCTTAACTTCTTCAAAACCCTTAGCAATATAGCGCAGGTAATAAATTACCGCTGTCAGACTGCCAAAAATCACAATAAAGGCTCCAAAATAACTGCGGGCCTCTAAAAAGGCCATCAGCACATACCATTTGCTGGCAAAGCCCAGCAGTGGCGGCATTCCAATCATACTTAAAAGCAGAGCAATAAAGGCAATAAAAACAGAGCGGTTTCTGATTCCCACTCCCTTAAAATCGCGGTAGGCATGGGAGCGGGTGTACTGCAGCAGGTAACCGCAGGCTACAAATAAGCCGGCCTTCATAAACATGTGGCTGATAATATGCAGCAGACCTCCGTAAAAACCTGCTTCAGTATTGAGCATTATTACTGCTGTGATCATTCCGATATGTCCGATACTTGAATAACCCAAAAGACGCTTAATATTGTTTGACTGCAGGGCAAAGACATGCCCAAAAAATGAAGATAAAAGGGCCAGATCCAAAAGCAGCACATTTAAATTCAAAGCTTCCAGGGTTTCAAAACCAATTACAGTCCAGAAAATCCTGATAAAAATATATATATAAACTTTTGAGAGAACTCCTGATAAAACCGCAGTCACCGGTGAGGGTGCTGTATCATAACTTTTGGGCAGCCAGAATAAAAACGGAAAAATTCCCATCTTAATTAAAATCGCTGTTAGGAAAATAGCTGAAATAAAAAGCTGAATTCCGCTCTCCAGACTGGCGAAGTTCTGAGAGATATCCGCCATATTCAATGTTCCCAGATTGAAATAAATAATCAGTACACCGAGGAAAAAGAGCAGTCCTGCTAAAACATTGTAGATTAAGTATTTAATTGCAGCAGCACTGGCCTCCTGAGTCCTTTTAAAACCAATTAGAGCTCCGGAGGTAATGGTCAGCATTTCGATAAAAACATAAATATTAAACATATCGGCAGTTAAAATAGCTCCCATCGAAGCTGCGGCAATCAAAAAGTAAAGTACATAATATTTACCCTCATGGTGGCCAATATAACCTATAGAATAAATAACTATCAGAAATAGGCTTAAGGCAGTAATTACTGCAAAAACAAGACTTAAAGCATCCATGGCCAGAGTAATCCCCAGCGGTGGGTGCCAGCCCCCGAGGTAATACTGCAAAAAGAACTCACCATTTTTAAGCTGCTGAAAATTATTTATTATAATACTAATAATTAAATATGATTCCAGTAAAATTCCGAGCAGCACAAAAAAGCGCCTTAATTTCGCATTTATTAGATCAATAAAAGGAATTAAAAAGGCCGTGCCCAGAGGAACTAAAATCAATAATAAAATTCTAATATCCATTAATCAACCTCCCAGAACAAGCTCAATATATTTCTGTGGATTTAATAATTCAAAAATTGCTGTATTGACCGGGATTTCAAAAAGCTGATAACCCAGCCCGAAAAAAATAATCAGCAGAGTAAATGTATAAATCACACTTTTCATGGTATTTGTTGATTTAAAAAATGCCTTCAGTGAGATAAGCTCTTCTTTTAAAGAAGGGCTCTCCGATTTTACTGTCTCATAGGCCTGAGAAATATAACGCAGATAATAAATTAGGGCAATGATACTGCCGGCAGCCACTACAAAAGCCCCAAAAAAATGTCTGGCCTTTAAAAAGGCAAGCAGCACATACCATTTGCTGACAAAACCAATCAGGGGCGGCATACCAATAGTTCCCAGACAGACAGTAATAAAAGCAATAAAGACCAGCCTGTTTTTATGGCCAATTCCTTTTAAGTCATCTATGTGGTGAGAAAGAGTGGTCTGCAGCAGGTAGCCGCTGCTTAAAAAGAGTCCTGATTTCATCATCAGGTGGGCAATAATATGCAGCATACCTCCATAAAAAGCAGCCTCTGTATTCAGCATCAGTACAGCCAGAATCATCCCAATATGGCCGATACTTGAGTAAGCAAGCATTTTCTTTAAGTTGTCAGCCTGGAGCGCAAAAACATGGCCGATTAAACTGGAGACCAAAGCCAGATCCAGCACAAAAGCACTCAAATGCAGCTCAACTAAGAAATCAAAGGCAATCATGGTCCAGAATAAACGCATAAATATGTAAAGATAAACTTTTAAGAGCACCCCGGAAAGCAGAGCACTGATTGGAGCCGGACAGGCACTGTGAGCCCGCGGCAGCCAGAAATGAATGGGGAAAATCCCGAGTTTAATAAGTAGAGCCAGCAGAAAGAAAATAATAATTGTCAGCTGCATCGGAGTTGAGATTAAAGCAAAAGATTCAGCCACTGCTGCCATTTTTAAGGTTCCCAGGTTAAAGTAGATTAAGATAATCGAAATAAAGAAAAATACTCCCCCGGTAATTCCATAAAATAAATACTGCATTGCTGCCCTTGTTGTTTCCTCGGTTTTCTTAAAAGAAATTAGAGGAGTTGTAAAAATAGTAATTGCTTCAATAAATAGATAAAGGGTAAAAAGATCAGCAGTCAGGATAGTTCCCTGAATTGAGGCCAGGACCAGAAAAAAGAGGCCAAAATACCTGTTCTCTTTATCCTTAATATACTGGGTTGAAAAGATAACAATTAAAAACACAGCTCCAGTCACTATTAGAGAAAAAAGCAGGCTCAAATTGTCCATCGCAAAATTAATTACAAAAGGAGTATCCTGATAGCCGATAGTGTACTGCAGAAAAAAATTGGAATTTTTGACCTGATCAAAATTATAAATAAAGAGCGAGACTATTAAGTAAAGTTCAGCTCCAGCCCCAGAAACTGCTAAAAAATTGCGGACCCGCTGATTGAAGTCCCGGCTGAAATACATCAGCACTGCAGTCAGAGCAGGCAGGGTGATTAATAAAATTAATTCGATATTCATCCAGCTCATCAGTCATTCAACCCCTCTAATTGATCCCGGTCGATTGTCCCACTAAATTTATTTAACTCAATAATTAAGGTTAAAAGCAGAGCTGCTGTACTGGCGCCAATAACTATTCCAGTTAGGGTTAAAGCCTGGGGTACAGGATCATTGAACTTTGTCACTTCTTCGCCCATTTTATGAATAGCGACTTCGCCACCAATATCCGAAAAAGCAATAACCCAGAAAAAAACAGCTGCCTCCATTAAATTTAAACCGATTACATTTTTAATTAAATTTGTTTTCATGATCAGAGCATAAAAGCCCAGCATAAAGAGGATAATAAATATTAAATTATTAAACATTAAAAATCCTCCTCAAAAGTTTTTTGAATCATACTGTAAAAAATTATCGCCAGTCCCGCCCCCACTTTAAAACCAACACCAATATTGATATAGGGAATACTGCCGGCAGAAATTAGAGTCCCAGTTTCTGCAGTTAAAAAGCCTAAGTTCTGTAAAAAGGCACCTTCCATTAAAATTCCGGCCAGTCCGAGTCCCAGAAAGGTCAGCGCCCCACCAGTCTCAAAAAGAGTTTTAGTTTGAGGACTGTAACGGCGGTAATCAAAGGCACTACCATAGACAATACTAAAAATAATTGAAATTGCAGCCAGAATTACTCCCCCCTGAAAACCTCCACCTGGAGTCAGGTGGCCGTGGGTAATTACATAAAAGCCAAAAAGAGCGATAAAGGGAGTCATAATCCCCAGGGTTCTTTTGACAATAAAAGAAAGTCCCTTAGAAGAAACAGGCAGCATCTTACGGGATAAAATAAGAACAATCCCACTGACTGCTCCAAAGATAACAGTACTCTCCCCCAGCGAGTCAAAGGCCCGGTAATCATAAAGCACAGCAGTGATTAGATTAAGTGAACCTGTATCATTAAGCCCGGATTTGATAATATAATTAGAAAGCCCCTCATTTAAGCCCTGATATTCGGGCATCAGCGAAAAATTTTGATATAAAGCAAAGGCAACTCCGGTCAGCACTACTGAAATCATTATTTTTTTCATCAATTTATTCAAAATTTACACCTCCGGCTGAGTTTCAGTCGGAATCTCCGTGTCTTATCTGACTGATTGCACTCATAAAAATTGCTGTATTTAAACCAGCACCAATCACAGCTTCTGCCAGAGCAACATCGGCAGCCTTATGCAGCAGATATAATGCTGTTAAAACTAAAGAAAATATAGAGAGAAAAATTATAGAAATCAGTTCTTCATCAAAATAAACAGCCATCAGTGCCGAAAAGACTAAAAATATGACCAGAATAATCTCCAGCACAGCCATTAAGCATCTCTCCCTAAATAATCAGAATAAGCATCAATCTCATATTCTTCCGGCAGGGCAATCTGGCGCTTATAAGAAGCCCGGGCAATGGCATGGGTGGCCATCGGATTAGAAAAAAGAAAAAAGATTCCGATTAAAACTATCTTTGCACTCAAAAAGAGATCCCAGACATAAATTGCAGTTCCCATAGTTACCAGTACCGCAGAAATAGTCAGCACCACCGCCCCGGCATGAATTCTGGTATAGACATCAGGAAATCTGAGCAGACCTAAAACTGTAACAATAGCAAAGGCGGAGCCGGTTATCATTAAAAAGTAGGAAATAATTAATCTTAGAGTCATTATTTATACAGCTCCCCGTGTTCAAAGTATTTAGCATAAATCAACATATCAATAAAAAGCAGGACTGCATAGGCAAGTACTATATCGACCAGCAGTGCTAAGTCATATTCTAAAGCAATCATCAGCATCACCAGTGACATAAAAATCCCTATTGTATCAGCGCCAATCAGCCTGTCAGTAATTGTAGGCCCGATCACCACCCGGTAAGATACAATAATTGAAAGTATAGTGAAAAAAATAGCAAGTCCCATAATCATCTAAAGATCACTCCTACCCAGCGCTCAAAACGAGCAATTATTTTCTTTTTCAACTCGGCCTCTTCCACTGTTTCCACGTCAATCCAGTGGATATAATAGGCCTTTTCGCTTCTATCATAGTCGAGAGTTAATGTTCCTGGAGTCAGTGTAATGAGATTGGCCAGCAGACTCAAACCAGTGATATCAGTAAGTTCAGTCTTAACTTTAACAATTCCAGGATTAAAGGAAGGATTTTTTTCAAAAACATGTTTGGAAACTTTTAAAGCAGCTGTTATCGCTTCATAAAAAAATACAGGAATAAACAATAATAAAAGTGCCAGCTTACGCAGATAGTGATACCAGGGAAGTTTACGGTGAACTTCCCTGAATAACATATCACTAAAAAATAGTGTTACCAGAAGTGAAGCTGCACTGCCTATTATTAAAACATCTACCGTTATTTTTCCTGCAAAGATAAACCAGACAATTAATAAAAAGATAAAGGCAGAAAATTTCTGCAGCATTTAGGCACCTCCAGCCATTATTTTAGTGCACTCTTATATATATTTAAGACATCTTCTGTATCTAAATTGACAAAGTTACCGATCGGTCCATTTTCAGTTGCTTTCTGTGCCATTTCTTCCAGTCTGTCGGCTGGAATATCAAGTTCCTCCAGAGTAACCGGCATTCCAATCGAGCTAAAGAATTCTTTTGTCCTTTTAATTCCCTGGCGGGCTGTCCATTCTAAATCCTTAAAGTCAGGATCTACACCCCAGACTCTGACGGCAAACTGAGCAAAACGCTCTAAATCATGCTGATAAACATAGTTCATCCAGGCCGGGAAAACAACTGCCAGACCGGCACCGTGAGCAACATCGTAAATACCGCTCAGCTCATGCTCAATCCCGTGGGAGGACCAGTCTTCTTCTCTACCGGTTCCCAGTAAATTGTTGTGGGCAATTGTTCCAGTCCACATAACTTCAGCTCTGGCCGCATAATCTTCGTTATCCTCAAGTACAACCGGGACATTCTTAATAATTGTTTTTAAAGCCTGTTCTGATAATCTATCGGTCAATTCTACATTTTCTGTATTGGTAAAGTATCTCTCCATTATGTGAGCCATAATATCTACTGCACCACAGGCAGTCTGATAATTTGGGAGAGTAAAGGTAATCTCAGGGTTCATAATTGCAAACTGAGGTCTGATTAGCTCAGAGCCAATATCTCTTTTGTACATTCCCTCCATTTTTGTAACTACAGCACTGTCACTGGATTCACTTCCGGCAGCAGGAATAGTTAAAACTACCCCAATTGGCAGCGCCTCTGTAATTTCGGCCTCTCTGGTAAAGAAATCCCAGACATCTCCATCATAAAAATAACCAACGGAAATTGCCTTGGCTGAATCAATTACACTTCCTCCACCAACTGCCAGGATAAAGTCTACATTTTCCTCCTGAGCCAGTTCAATTCCTTCTTTAACAAGTGAAAGTTTTGGGTTAGGCTCAACTCCACCCAGTTCAACATATTCAACCCCTGCTTTTTCCAGAGATTTAACTACTTTATCATAAGTTCCATACTTTTTGATACTGCCGCCACCGTAGTGCAGCAGCACCTTAGATCCGTGTTTGGCTGTATATTCACCGACTTCTTCTTCAGTACCCTTACCAAAAACTATCTTAGTTGTGTTCTGAAAAGTAAAATTCTGCATAAATTGACCCTCCTAATTTTAGAATAAATAAAATTCATTATTCAGCTTTAACAAATTGCTAAAATTTACTTTGAAAATGTTTTCAAATAATAAATATCGATTATTTAAATTATATCATAAACTTTTTAGATAATTCCATTAAATATGGAAATTAATTATTATTTTTTTCCTCATCAGAGTCCTGCTCACTTTCTTGCTCATCATTTTCTAGGATTTCATCACCAAACTCACCCACATTTTCCCCTAATTCCTGAACTCTGTCATAAAAGTTGGCCAGCATTTCAGGTCGATCTGTAATATAGCCATCAGCGCTGAACCAGGAAAATATCTTCAACTGCCAGGAACGGTTAATCACATAGGGAAAAACAAATAAGCCTCTTTTGTGAGCAGCCCCTATATACCAGGGAAAACTAACATGACCCTTGGGACCAATGCCGTCGGCAACTTCTTCTGTTATATCAAGCCAGCCCTGCCAGCGCCTGGGCGAAACAAAATTCCTCCTGGTCAAAAGTATCCGCGGTGAATCAGGCCGCAGTTCTGAGAGCCTTTTTAGACTTGCCGGTGAAAAGGACAGAAAAAGTACCCTGGGAGGCTCAGACTCTTTTTCATCAATCTTCTGCTCTTCCAGTTGATTAACAATTTCTTCTTCAATTCCCTCATACAGATAGGGACTCTTTAATTCCAGGGCCAGTCCAATCCCTGTATTAACAGGATCAACAAATTCTAATACCTCCTGCAGGGTCATAATAGTTAGTTCACTGAAGGAATCTTTAGCCCGCTCAGAATAGCTTATATTAAACCAGGCTCCATAATTTAACTGTCTCAATTCCGCCAGGGTGAAATTCTGCAGCTCATAGCTCTTTTTTTCCGGAAATACCTGACTGGCATCAGTCAGCCGCAGAAGATTGGTATCGTGAAATATAACCAGTTCTCCGTCTTTGGTCCGCTGAACATCAAGTTCAATATAATCAACACCGCTCTCCAGAGCCATTTTGACAGCAGGAAGAGTGGACTCAGGAGCATTATATGATGCCCCTCTGTGAGCTACCAGAACCGGGTAGTCAAAATTATATTTTTTGATAATTTCTTTACCCAGGCGGGAAGGTCGAATTAAATAATAGAATTCAAAATATATTACTGCAAATATTAAAATTAATGCGGTAATTATTATAAAATATTTAATTATTCCACCTCCCTGAAAATTTCTCCCTGATTGATAATAAAGAGATCACGCATATAATTTATAATCTCAGTCAGTTCCTCAATCTTCTGCTCTGAGAATTTCAGTTCCTTCTCCTGATCGGTTAGGTGTCCAACTTTAATCAGCTCATTCAGTTCTTTAATAAAAAGCTGGCCATCCTTTAAAACATGAGGTGTCTCATGCAGAAATAAAATTGGATCATTCTGCTCCAGAAATAGCGACCTCCCCACAAACTGCTCGGGAAGTTCTTTAAAGCCTAGTAAATCTAAAACCGTAGGCGCTATATCTGTAGTTGTTCCCTCCCGCTCAAAACTTTTATTCTCCAGCTGCGGGTGTTTGATAAATAAAGGAATGTGATAGGGAATTTTTACATTGCGCCAGAGAGTAAAATCTCGGCCTGATTCATATTCCATCGTCTTAATTTCAGATTCATGGTCAGAATAAATGACAAGCAGTGTATTCTCCATCACCCCGGCTGCTTCCAGTTTAGAAACGAAATTTCCAAGTGAGCTGTCCAGAAAGTTAATAGATTTAAAATAGTTATGGACAAGATTATTATTGACTTCAGCAAAATCTTCTACAGCTGTTTTGGGATAAAAATTAAAAGGAGTATGGCTGGTCAGCGAAATTAAATAGGCAAAAAACGGCTCTTCCCGCTGGTCAGCTTCCTTAATTATTTCTGCTGCCGAGTTGAAAAAGTCATAATCATTTATCCCGAGGCCTCTATCTTCAGGCACCGGATAAATTTCCTCTTTAAATGCCCGCTGGCTGTAAAAATGATCAAAACCAAGATCAGGATAGGCCTCCGCGCGATTAAAAAAGTTGCGGTCATTATTATGAAATGCCAGGGTCTGATAATTTTTTTCCTTTAAAAGCAGGGGCAGTGATTGAAATTCACCCAGATCTATGTCTCTAAAAACATAACTTCGGTTAACCGGATATAAAGAAGTCAGAGTTGATAAATCTGCATCAAAGCTCCCATTTACCTTCTGTGCATAAAAATTTTCAAAATAATAACTCTGCTCCTTAAGCTGATTTAGAAATGGGGTAACTTCTTTTCCCTGCTGACGGTAATCAATAATTGCCGCATCAAGTGATTCCACCTGAATTAAAATTACATTAGTATTTTGGGGCAGAGATTTAATCCCGCTGAGCTGAGTCTGCTTCCTGTAATAAGGAACATTTTTTAGCTCAGGGCGCGGTTTCTCCTCTTCCCGGGTAAAATAACTGTAAGCTTCGATTGTATACAGAGGTAAAATTCCGTAAACAGAAGCGAGATAGGATGTTCCAGACTGATAGAGCTCACTTGGACTTTCTCCCCCCATAATATAGCTGCCTGCCACAACCTGAACTAATAACAGCACAAAAATTAGAGCAAAAGCTGTTGTGTTTTTGAGCGGCAGCCGGGAAAGAGATCTCTTCCAGAAACCCCAGTCATAGGTTATTTTCAAATCAGGAAGCGAATTAAAGCCCCACAGTCCAAGCAGTGCCATATCTAAAATAATAACAATATCTCTAAATCTAAAGATCTGAGTAAATAAGACCTGGTACATCGAAAAGTCTCCGGTTCCCTCACCAGAAAAAATATCGCTGACACTCAAAAAGTTGCCAAAATACTGATTATACCAGTAGTTAGCTATAAAGAAAAAACTGAAGAAAAAGAGCATGAAAAACAACCTCTGTCTTATCTTTTTAGAAATAAGCAGAGGTTCAATAAATTTTAAATAAAAAATTGCAAAAAATAAGTTGCGGATGATTAAAGCTGTCAGAGATGGAGCATAAAATATCTGCAGCATTAAATAATTATATTTTATAATAAAGCTGAAAAAAAGAACAATATTATAGATTAAAATTAAACCAGACAGCAATTTTAAAACTGTCTGGTAATTGTTAGCTTCACTGTCTTACTATTACTGAAACACCATCGGGAATTGCTGTTATTGTCGGACTTTCTGCTTTAAGCATTCCTTCAGCTTTTTTAACTGCCGCTTTTAGATCCTGTGCCCAGTCCATTCCTATATCCTCTACTATCTGTCTCTGGGTAGGGTCAGTAATCATAATTACTTTAAATTTGAGCATAATACGGGCCAGAATCTGAGTCTCCCACTGATCAGGAACTGTCTCCTTGCGGCCGCGGGCTAAAATATCGTCCATAATTTCCTGAACACTATCTGTATCGCGGAAAGTCTGATAAAATTCCTCTCCACCGTGCCCGTCAGAACACTCAGCAGCAATAATGATTACTCCACCTTCTTTACAGGTAGCCTCAGCTGCTGTCATCCCCTTAACTGCCTGATAAATATTTTGATCAAGTGGATATCCCCCATTGGTTGTCACAACAATATCGGCCGGTTTAGCATCAACTCCAGCCAGCGCATCAACAAATTCTGTACCTTTTAAATGGGCTTTCTCGCGGTGGCCGGCAAAAGCATTGATCACTTTTTTCTCCGCGTCAATAACTACATTTAAAATAAAAGCCAGGCCGGCTGCCTTGGCTGCATAGAGCATATCTTTATGCATTGGGTTGCCCTCTAAATTACCTGTTCTGGCATTTGGACTGTCAATAAATTCTGCACAGTGGTTGGCTAAAACTGTAGTTTTACTTGCCACCCCGGGCAGCACACTCTTGCGCCCACCGGAAAAACCAGCAAAAAAGTGAGGCTCAATAAAACCTTCTGCTATTAAAAGATCTGCCTCAACTGCAGTTTTATTTAAGAGCATATCTCCACCGGAGGGGAGCTGCCCCAGATTAACCATCTGTTCTTCATCCCGGCTGTCGTGCATTTCGATATTAACACTGTCAACTATTTCGTCCCCGTATTTGTCTCTCAGTTCTGCATCTGTTGAAGCCCGGTGGAAGCCAGTTGCTACTAAAATTGTAATTTCGGCCTCAGGTGCAGTTTTTCTAATTTCTTCTAAAAGAATAGGCATTGTAATATGGCTGGGGACCGGTCGGGTGTGGTCACTGGAGATAATTACAATCTCTTTTTTACCCCGGGCCAGCTCTGAAAGCTTTTTGCTGGCAATAGGATTCTCCATCGCTTCTTTGACAATTTCTGTTTCAGATTTTTCTGCCTCAAATTTATGAGCCTGAGATAAAAGGACTCCTCTGAGCCTCTCCTCTTCTACCTCAAGTTCTAACTCCTTTCTACCGAAAGGAAATTTAATCTGCTTCATTTAAAATTCACTTCCTTTTTAAGTGGTACCGTAATTATTTGTACCGGGTACAAAAACGCGTTATTGTACCCGGTACAAGTGAAATTTATCTTAAACTAATCAACCATGTCAAAAATCTTACCTGGGTTCATAATGTTGTTCGGGTCAAAAGCCTTTTTGATGCCGCGCATTAAGTTGAGTTCAGCCGGGCTCATCATCATTTCCATATACTTTTTACGCTTGGAGCCGATTCCGTGCTCTCCACTTAAAGTACCGCCGAGATCTCTGGTCGCTTCATATAATTCTACTAAAGCCTCTTCTTCAATCTTATACCATTCTTCCATTGAATGGTCAGGGTTTTTAACCAGGGTAGCGTGTAAATTACCATCACCAGCATGACCATAGCATGGAATCTGGATATCATATTTTTTAGAAATCTGATCAAGATAGGGCATTAGTTTAGGTATATTGGCAGTCGGCACCACAATATCCTCTAAACTCTGATGAGGACTGACAACTTTGAAAGCCTCAGCAATATTCCGGCGCACACTCCAGATCCGCTCACGGGTTGTGTGGTTATCTGCCACATAAACTTCGATTGCATCATTGTCCAGACAGAGCTCACCGATTATCTCACTGTCACTATTGACCACATCTTCTTTAATCCCATCAACCTCTATTAAAAGCATAGCACCTGCGTCCTGATAGGGCAAATGCTCATTTAAATAGTCACAGGAAGTCTTAACAGAAAGTTTATCCATAAATTCAATACTGGTTGGAATAATTCCACCTTCTGTCATAATCTTTGGTACGGTAGAAATGGCTGTTTCCTCATCTTTAAAGAGGGCTAAAAGTCCAACCCGCTGAGTTGGCTTAGGCATTAACTTGATAGTAGCTTTAGTTACAATCCCCAAAGTACCCTCTGAGCCAACAATCAGCTGTTTAATATCATAACCGGTTACATCCTTAACCCGCTTACCGCCAAGCTGAACAATATCTCCAGTTGGAGTTACAAGCTCCAGCCCCATTATATAGCGGCCGGTAACACCATATTTTACAGCTTTACCTCCACCAGCATTTTCGGCAATATTACCACCGAGATAACAGGTTTCCACACTCATTGGATAACCGGCAAAAAAGAGGCCGCTCTCCTCGAGCATTTCATTAACACTGTTCATTACTACACCGGGTTCTAGAACCATCATCAGGTTATCATAGTCAATTTCTATAACTTCATCCATATTTTCTACTGAAACTACAATTCCACCGTGCTCTGGAATCGCTCCCCCGGAAAGTCCACTGCGGGCACCAGATGGAGTTACCGGAATCAGTTCTCTATTGGCAAGCTTCATTACTGCTGCAATTTCTTCGGCAGTATTTGGAGTCAGTACAACTTCCGGCATATGAGCATACTGCTCAGCCGGTGTTTCATCGTGAGAATATGCTTCTATTTTTTCTTCATCAGTTAGGACATTTTTCTCGCCCACAATTTCTCTTAGTTCTGCTAAAATTTCCTCAGTTACAGGATTATATTTCATTATTTTACCTCCTCAGCCAGCTGCTTGTTCAGTTCAGGTACAATTTCAAATAAATCGCCTACAATACCGAAGTCTGAGACCATAAAGATATCTGCATCAGGGTCTTCGTTAATTGCAATAATATTTTCCGAGGTCTTCATTCCGGCTAAGTGCTGAATTGCTCCCGAAATACCAATCGCAAAGTAGAGTTTAGGGGTAACTGTTTTACCACTTAAACCTACCTGATAGGGGTAGCTGATCCAGTCTCTATCAACTGCATCACGGGAAGCCCCAACAGCGCCGTCAAAGTAGCCGGCAAGCTCTCTGATCATGGCAAAGTTTTCACCTTTTTTCATTCCCTTACCTCCAGCTGCAATTACATCTGCATCCTGGATGTTAACCGCATCTCCTTCATTTTTGCGGAAGCCAAGCTTTTTAACTCTGCCGTCGAGGAGTGAACTGTCAAGCTTAAGATGGACTATCTCACCGGTGCGGCTTTCGTCTTTTTCGGCCGGTTTGGTTGAATGAGGTCTAACTGTTGCCATCTGTGGTCTGTGGTTTGGTGATTTAATTGTAGCTAAAATATTTCCACCGATAGCAGGTCTGGTCTGCAGTAAGTTACCTGTGTCTTCTTCGATATCTAATTCTGTACAGTCAGCTGTTAGGCCGGCATTAGTTTTAATCGCTATATAGGGCATAACTGTTCTACCCATTGAGGTTGCTGCTGCCAGAATAATCTCCGGCTTGTATTCTTTAATTAAATCTTCGATCACATTACTGTAATTTTCAGCAATAAAATCTTTTAGAGCAGGAGCGTTCATTAAATAGACCTTATCGGCTCCACTTTTAATCAATTCTTCTGCCTGCTCATCTGTAATTCCGTCTCCAATGACTAATGAAACCAGCTCTTCGTCCAATTTATCTGCTAATTTGCGTCCTCTGCTTAATAACTCAAATGATACTTCTTTAATTTCTCCGTCTCTTGCTTCTCCAAGAGTCCATACACCATTATACTCCATTTATATAACCTCCTATACCAATTCTTTTGATTTTAAGTAGTCAATTAATTTAGCTACAGCTGCTTCTACATTGCCGTCTTCTCTGACATCGATAACTGTTCCACCTCTGGTAACTTTAGGGTGATCGATGTTGACCACTCTGGTCGGTGAACCCTGCAGACCGAGGAAGTCTTCATCCAGATCAAGGTTTTCTAAATTCCACTGCGGAATTTCAATTTTGCGTGAGCGCTGCTTTCCTCTTAAAGTAGGCAGACGCGGGAAAGAAATTTCTTTAACAACTGTCAGTAAAGCAGGCAGCGGCAACTGAAGCTTTTCGTAGCCGTCTTCTACCATTCTCTCAACAATAATTGAATCCTGTTCAGTGGTGGTGTAATCAACTTCTTCGTCAACTAAATTAACATCGACTACCTTTGAGGTATAGGTCGAAAGGGTGAGGTCAAGCCAGGATGCTATACCGGGACCAACCTGTCCGGTATCACCATCTGTAGCTCTTTCTCCGGCCAGTATTAAATCGTAATCTCCAATCTCCTTGATAGCTTCCGATAAGGCGTAGGAGGTGGCCCAGGTATCTGAACCGGCAAACTCTCTCCCAGAAAGCAAAATACCATCATCACAGCCCATCGCAATTGCTTCTTTTAAGGCTTTATCAGCACTTGGAGGCCCCATTGTAATCACCGTAATTTTACCACCATATTCTTCTTTTAACTGAATACCTGTTTCGATTGCATAAAGGTCGAGCGGATTAATAATACTTTCTACCCCGTCGCGTTTCATTGTTCCTGTCTCTTCATCCATTTTTACATTACTTGTTTCTGGAACCTGTTTAATTGGAATAACTATATTCAATTTCTTTACCTCCCTGTAAAACTTTGATTTTGGTTTGATGGTCAGACCGTACCTGTCAGATCAATAAAAATTCATCTAAAAAATTTGAAATTGCGCAAAATTAATATTTATCACACTACTGAAGAGTCAGTGACCCTCCAGCAGTGCTTTATTTTAGCTAAAATATACCCGGCATAAAGAAGATTGTGATTATCCAGGCTAAGGCACCGGCAATTAAACCATATAGAAGTGCAACCGGTAAGTTTTTCCGGATAATAAGTCCCTCTTTTCCAACAAGACCAACTGTAGTCGCAGCTGCCACCACGTTGTGAATACAGATCATATTACCTGCCGCTCCACCAAGTGCCTGCAGAGCAAGTGTTGGGGTAACTGCTGTTCCCGAAGCCACTGCTGTTCCATACTGAAATGGACCAAACATAATATCAGAAGTTGTATTACTTCCTGAAATAAAGGCTCCTAAAATACCAACTAGGGGAGCTACCAGATACCAGATTGAGCCCAGAGTTGCTGCGGCAAATTCTGCCATCACCAGTAACATTGACTGTTCACCAGTTGCTCCACCGGAATTCATCATAATATAAACCATGCCTAATGCAAAGAATAAAGCGATTGCAGCCGGCTGAATCATCTTAAATGTTTCCTTCCAGGCTTCTTTAGTCTTGTTGCTGTCCAGTCCGTGTAAAGTTGGAATTAAGAGAGCAACAAAGATAAAGGGAAAGACTCCTGGATTATATAAAGGCTGAATTACTTTGCCAATACCTGTACCAAAAATATTTGTCCAGCCGATTGACCACTGTCTGAGTAGTGGAGTTAGGTTGAAAATTTCCAGGCGACCAACTAATAAAATCAGGCCGATTAAAGCATATGGTAACCAGGCTTTAAATGTACCTACTTCTTTTTGCGCTGCATCTACATCCTGCTCACCTGCTTTAATTTTACCTTCCCATTCTTCATGCCACTTGTCGTGGGAAGGGAAATCCCATTTTTCTTTTGGAACCAGAAAGCCTTTGGAAACCGCAAAGATAAAGACAGGCAGTGCTATTAAAGCTCCCAATAAAGAAGGAAGTTCTGGACCAACAAAATAAGCGATTCCGAATTCAAAGACTGTAAATACAAAGCCGCCAAATAAAGCTAAAGGTAAAACTTCAAAACCCTTTTTAAAAGATCCATCGACGATTTTGGTCATCAGTAAAACAATAACTAACGGTATAAAAGAACCAACTAAGAAATGTAAGAGTCCTGTAAAAGCACCGATATTGTGTAAAAACTGTGAAAATTCAATACTTACTCCCATTGACTGAACTGGAAATTCAATTATATTCTCTAAAGCTGCAAAGCCACCCCAGATAGGAACTCCAACCGCTCCAAAAGAAACAGCGGCACTATCTGCAATTAAAGCAGAAGTTGCTGCAATTAAAGGTGGAAAACCCATCCCAACCAATAACGGAGCCGCTACTGCTGCAGGTGTTCCAAATCCTGCTGCTCCTTCAAAAAATGAGCCCATTAACCAGGCAATAATTATTACCTGTACTCTTCTATCGACTGAAATTGAAGTCATAGAATGAGAAATGCCATATACTCCTCCACTTTTTTTCATTAACTGTAAAATAAGTAGAGCCCCAAAAACTATAAGTAAAATATCAAATGCATTGATTACTCCCCCAATTGTTGCCGCAGATAACCATTTAACAGGCATTCCCCAGCCCACGCCAGCAATAATTAAAGCACTGAGCCAGCCAAAGGGCATTGCCTTACTTGCAGGCCACATGTAACCAATCATTAAAATCCCAACAATAATAATAGGTAAAGCAGCTAAAAGTGCTAACATAAATTCCTCCTTATAATATTTGTCTATTTAAAATTTTCACCCCATATCAAAGAAGGATAACTAATAGAAATTGTCAACTACACGAATTTTCTCCACCTCCAAACTCCCCAAATAAATGATTATTTGATGGTCAGACCATCAGTACTCTATTATATTATTTCAACACTCAGAACATTATCCCTGCCTCTATTTCGGACTTTTTTTAATTGTCTGATAAGTAAAAATTTCACAATTATGAGTGCGCCTGCAGATGGGAGTTGATACTATTCTAAATTGTCGCAAAAATCGAAACAGTCTATCAGAAAGAGTTAAAGCTTAATTTTGGGATTATTAATGAGCTAATAATCTCTCACTGTTATTAAATGCTCTCACAAGGCTTAAATAATAAATTAATTTTTCAAAATTTAACAAATAAGGCTGATTAAATCTATTATTTCACATTCAAAGACAAAAAAACCCGCCTTTTACAGCGGATTCTTGAAATTAATTCTAATTTTATATTAAATTTACAATTTATACTAAATGATTTTTTGGCTCTCTGCTTCTTTTAGCCTTCAATTTCTTTATTGATTAGTTTTTCTACATAATCTAAATGATTTTTCATTTCTGCGGCAGCCTGTTCAGGATCATGCTCCTTTAAAGCCTTAAAAATCTGCTGATGCTGCCTGGCAAAATCTGTCATTGTCTCTTCTTTAGAAACCAGTTTGGTCCGGGTATTTTTGATGTGAAAGTCCATCGCCTCCGAAATCGAGCGCATAAAAAATAATAATACCTTGTTACCACTGGCCCTGGCAATAGTATAATGAAACATTTTATCTGCTTTAATGCTGTCCTCTTCATAACCTGAACTGGAAAGCAGATCCTCAATATATGACTGCAGTTCCTCAATTTCAGCTTCAGTTGCCCGTTCTGCTGCCAGTTTTACACAGTCAATCTCCAGTACCCTTCTCAGCTCCAGCAGTTCTTCGGCTACATTATCATTTAAAAGTAAAATGAGCGAAAGAGGATTAAATATATCTTCATCAAATGAATCACGGATAAAAGTTCCCTCTCCCGGCCTACTTTCAATCAGACCAATCATCTCCAGGGCGCTGAAGGCCTCCCTGATTGAAGCTCTACTCACACCCAGATCTTTTTTTAGCTGTCTTTCAGAAGGCAGTTTATCACCTTTTTTAAGTTCACCTTCATAAATTAATTCTCTTATCTGTTCAATAATCTGTTCATAAACCTTATTATTTTTAATCTGTTTAAATTCCATTATCCTGCCTCCAGAAAATTAAAATTCAAATCTATCACCCACAGAAGCCAGCTTAACTCGCTCACCAAAGGCTTCTTTAAATTTAACAGCTGTCTCACGCCCGGTACAGTGCACTGGCGCCAGAAGCTCAAAATCAATTTCCTTAAAATAGTCGATCAAATCTGCTATACTTTCTCTGCTGGCACGCTTAAGATGCATTCCACCTAAAATGGCAGCAATTTTTCTATCTCCAATTTCAGCTTTAATTTCATTTATTATATTTTTTACACCCTTATGACTGCAGCCCAGCAGAATTACAATCCCACTTTCTGTTTCAATATATAAAGAAGTGTCATCATTAAAGGGATCAGTAATTTCTTTCCCTTCTCTTTTAACGACATATCTGGGATTAAGATAAGTCTCCCGCCTTGCCGGGATTTCGCCCGTATTATAAATACCAGCCGCTGCTGCAATTGCAGTTTCAGCTGCCTCAAAATTTTTGATTTCAGATTCTACAAGCTCTGTTCCAATAAACTCGAGCTCTGATTCTACCTTTTTATATTTCGGCAGAAAAATTTCGCTGTGAGCAAAAACCCTGACTTGAGAATTAATTTCCAGCAGTTTCTTTAAACCACCTGTATGGTCATCATGACCGTGACTTAAAAAAACTGTATCAATTTTTTCTAAATCTATTCCCATTTTTTTGGCATTTGAAAACAGGACCTTGCCCTGACCGGTATCAAAAAGATACTCTTTTCCGTTATATTTAAAATAAAATGAGAGGCCGTGTTCAGCCAGTAATTTTCTCTTTTCAACTGTATTTTCTGCTAAAATAGTAATCTCTAGATTTTTAGCCAACTTAATTCACCTCAATTTAAATCATTATTATCTACTTAGTATAAGTATACATTGCTTAAACGGCTTTTTCAATTGAGAAAAAAGGATTTTTAGTTAAAATCTAGAAATTATATTCTAAGAAAGCAATTTTATTGGAAAGGATTTTTAATATGTTTAATTTTAAACTCACTAAAAAGAAAACAGCACTGCTAATCTTAATTATTCTCTTTCTTACGCTCTTTAGCTTAAATTCTACGGCTCAAAATTTAAAGATTCATTTTATCGATGTCGGCCAGGGAGATGCGATCTTAATTGAAGCAGGCGGGGGAAAAAATATTCTGGTCGATGGTGGAGATCGAGCCAACAGCATAGCTGCCAGGATAATTGATTACCTTAAAAAACAGGAAGTTAAAAGGCTCGATTATATTATCAGCACCCACCCCCATGCCGATCACATTGGTGGCCTGGTAGATATTATTAACAGCTTTGAAGTTGGAATTGTGCTGGACAGCGGAAAAATCCACAGCTCTAAAACTTATGAGAATTATTTGATCAAAATTGATCAGGAAAATATTGATTTTAAAACACCCCGCCGGGGAGATGAGTTTGAAATCGGCAGCAGCAGAATTTCCTTTCTCCATCCCAAAGGGCCGGTAGATAATTATGACCTAAATAACTCTTCTCTTGTCTTTCTGCTTGAATATGGAGAGCAAAAGTTTCTTTTTACCGGAGATATTGAAAAAGAAGTAGAAAAAGATTTGCTGCAGGAAAATCCTGAGCTCAATGTTGCTCTGATCAAGGTTCCCCACCACGGCAGCAAAACTTCAAGTTCCAGCAGCTTTGTTAAAAGTTTAAGCCCCGAACTGGCCGTTATTCAGGTTGGAGCTGATAATCACTACGGTCATCCGGCTGCAGAAGTTACTAAACTTTATCAAAATCAGGGAGCCAGAGTTTACAGAAATGATTTAAATGGTAATATTGTAGTCACAGCTGATGGAAAAAATTACGCAGTTAAGGTGGACCAGAGTTGGGAGCAAAACCTTAATAGAACTGAATCAAAAACCAAGCCAGTCGAAGCAGCAGCCGCTAAAAAAAATAATAATCTAATTAATATCAATACTGCCAGCAAAGCTGATTTAGATCAGCTCTGGGGTATTGGCCCGGCAACAGCAGAAAAAATTATTGACTACCGTCAGAATAATGGCGGCTTTACTCAGATTGAAGAAATAAAAAATGTTGATGGAATTGATGACGGAAAATTTAATCGCTGGCAGGATAAGATTTCAGTTAAGTAAAATATATTTGAACCGGGTACAAGTGATTCAAATCACTTGTACCCGGTTCAAAAGAAAGGATGATTTGATGAAAGTAACTGTTGATAAAATTGAAGCAGAAAAAGCAAGATTACTGATCAGGCCGGAAGAAAAAGTTGATTTTTATCTGCCGCTAAGTGAGCTGCCTGAGGGAACCTCAGAGGGAAGCATTTTAGAACTTAGTTTTGAGTTGAAAGAAAATGAAAAAAAGGCAGCCGAAAAGAGAGTTGGCAGCCTTTTAGATAAGCTAAAAAATAAAAAGAGCTGAAATTTTTCCCAGCTCTTTTTGCTTCTTATTTAAATTTAATATAAAACAGGATTAATAC
>QBLP01000060.1 GCA_003070825.1 Halanaerobium sp.
AATAATTAATTTCAGGGTATGAGAATACCCTGTTCTTTTAAATATTTACTGGTGAAAAACATGTCCTGGTTACTGAAATATTTCTTGTCTCATAACAAGCTTATCTTAACTCAGGAGTAATGATTGATGATTTAATTAAGAAAACAGACGAAGGATGCCCGCAGGGCGGGTTTTTAAGTCCACTACTTAGTAACATTATGCTGGACGAACTGGATAAAGAGCTGGAAAAACGCAATCATAAATTCTGTCGCTATGCTGATGACAACCAGATCTATGTCAGAAGTAGAAAGGCAGCCGAAAGAGTTATGAAAAGTCTAACTGCATTTATTGAAAAGAAACTGAAACTTAAAGTTAATACAACAAAAAGTGCAGTCGGCAGACCCTGGAGAAGAAAATTTCTGGGGTTTTCATTTTATCGGACAAAAGATGAAGTGAGGGTTAGAGTCCACCCGAAATCAATCAAGAAAATTAAAGCAAAGATAAAAGAACTCACATCAAGAAGCAAGCCCTGGACGATGAAATATCGTTTTAAGAAACTAAAACAGACAATCACGGGCTGGGTCAGCTATTATAAAATAGCTGATATGAAAAGCAAGATGAGAGACTTAGACCAGTGGACCAGACGACGAATAAGAATGTGCTACTGGAAACGGTGGAAAAAGGTCAAAACCCGCTTTAGGATGCTCAGGAAATTAGGTATTAAAAAGCCCAAAGCGTGGGAATATGCCAACACAAGAAAAGTCTACTGGAGAATATCCAATAGCCAAATACTTGCAAGAACCTTTACCAACCAGTTGTTAAAGAAACTGGGATACTTTAGTTTTACGGAAAGATATGCATAAGTAATTAATTCTTAATGAACCGCCCAGTACCGAACGATATGCTGTGGTGGTGTGAGAGGACGGGGAATAAATTAATTATTTCCCTCCTACTCGATTGCTAATTTTAAGCTATAGCTTTTAGTCCTTCTTCCCCAGTGCTTATTTTAACGGAGTTTTCTATATCACTGACATAAATCTTACCGTCACCACTCTCACCAGTCTGAACCGTGTTTTTAATTGCTTCTACGTATTTATCAACTTCGGTATAATTAATAACGAATTCTATCCTCATCATCGGGGTAAATTTTATTTTTAAATCACTATCTGCTAAATCAATTAAATCTTGATTAAAGTTCTTCGCTTCCAGAATATTTAATTCCTTCAGGCCCATAGAATTTAATTTTGTGACCAGTTCATTTAACTTATCAGATCGGATAAAAGCTTCAACTTTTTTCATTTCAACCCCTCCTAAATTAATATTCTGAATATTTCTATATATTTATTATAGTTCAATAAAGAGTAAATGTGAATAGTTTTAAGACCTATTATAATAGTATACAGGGATATTTTTTAATTTACCTAAACTTAACCTTTTAGAAATCTAGATTTAACTTTGCAGTGCTAATATTACAGATAGAGAAAATCATTTTAGTAGATTTCTATTTTCATCAAATCAAAAGGGAGTGAAAAATATTTATGAAAAAAACTGTTTTGTTAGTTCTGGTAAGTCTCTGTTTTATTGTGAGTTTTTCGGCAGCGGCAGAAGAAGTTACAATTGATTTTTGGCATGCAATGGGAGGACATAATCTCGAAGTAGTAAACACATTAGTCGAAGAGTTTAATAGTAGCCATGATCAAGTTGAAGTTAAAGCTCAATATACAGGTTCTTATAATGATACTTTGACTAAAACTCAGTCAGCAGTTCAGACCGGAACTGCACCACATATTATTCAGATTTACGAAATTGGAACACAAATGATGCTGGACAGCGGCATAATTATGCCAATAGAGGATCTGGGCAAAGAGGTAGCGGGAGATAATAGTTTTGACTGGGACAAATTTTTAGTTCCGGTTTCAAATTACTACACAATTGACGGCAAATTGAATTCTATGCCTTTTAACTCATCTACACCAATTTTATATTATGATAGAGATGCTTTTGAAGAAGCGGGCTTAGATCCTAATAGACCTCCTCAGACTTTTGCAGAACTAAAAGAGTATGCACGAAAATTAACAATTAAAAATGACGATGGTACAGTTGAACGCTATGGATTCACCCTGGGAATTGTTGGCTGGTTTGTAGAACAGATGGTTGCAAACCAGGATGCAACTCTGGTTAACAATGATAATGGGCGTAGTGCTAGAGCAACCGCGTCTAATCTAAACGAAGAAGCAGCAGTTCGTTTTGTTAAACTGTGGAAAGAAATGGTTGATGAAGGAATTATGCTTAATCCAGGACGAGGCTGGGATGGAGCAAATCAAGCATTTTCTTCCGGAAGAGCAGCAATGTTAATAGAATCTACTTCTTCAGTGGCCGGATTTACAGAAAATGCTGAGGCAGCAGGTTTTGAATTGGGAACCGGATTTTTACCAAGACCAGCAGCTGCTAATCGCGGTGGAGTGATTATTGGTGGTGCAAGTCTCTGGACAATTGCTGACCATCCAGAAGAGGAATTGAAAGCTACCTGGGAATTCTTAAAGTGGCTTTCAGAAGAAGAACAGCAGGTTTACTGGTTTGAAAACACAGGCTACTTCCCGGTAACCAAAGCGGCAGTTGAAAGAGAAATGAATAATAAGTTTTTTGCTGAAAATCCAAATTATCTAACAGCATTTTTACAGTTACTACTGAGTAAAAAAGCAGTTTCTACTCAGGGAGCACTAATCGGTACTTTCCCTGAAGTTAGACAAATAGTGGAAGAATCAGTTGAAAAAACATTAGAAGGAAATATGACTCCTCAAGCGGCAATGGATGAGGCAGCAGAGAGAGTAAATAAATCACTTAAAGAATATAATCAGCTAAATGAATAAGAATTCATATAGTTGATTATTGACAGCCGTCCCTTCCTGAAAATCAGGAAGGGATATTATTATTGGAGGTGTATTTTTTGCAAAAATTAAATTATCGATCCCATTCACTTGTTCCATATTTACTTCTTTCCCCCACATTTATTGTTTTGTTATTGTTTTTATACTGGCCCAGTATTAATTCAGTGTTTTTAAGCTTATTTAAACAGGCGCCATTTGGACGCAAAAGAATTTTTGTAGGAATCCAGAATTATATAAATTTATTTCAGGATCCAACTTATCTCAATAGTTTGTTGAGATCTACATTTTTTATTATTTTCACCATTACTATTGGGCTGATATTTTCTCTGCTGCTGGCGGTTATTTTGAACCAGAATCTAAAAGGAATAAAATTTTACAGGGTTATATTTTTTATTCCTTATGCAATTTCTCCGACTGTGGCCGGTTCTCTCTGGGTTTTTTTGCTGAATCCGGTAGCAGGCCAGGTTAATTATTTATTAGATCTTGCTTTTAATATTCAGGTTAACTGGTTAACGAATAGTTTTTTTGCATTTCTGGCGATTATTATAGCAACTGTCTGGAAAAATATGGGTTTTAATATAATATTTTTTCTGGCAGGCCTGCAGGCAATACCAGATAGTGTTTATGAGTCTGCAGAGATTGATGGGGCAGGAGCTGTAACTATATTTAAAGATATTACAATTCCCTTATTATCTCCTACGACTTTTTATTTAATTATCATGAATATTATTTTCAGTGTATTTGAAAGCTTTGGAATTGTAGATATTATGACCCAGGGTGGACCCGCTGATTCTACAAATATTGTAATCTATAAATTATATAGAGAAATGTTTATTAATTTCAGGCCGGGAATTGCAGCAGCTCAATCTGTAATCCTATTAGCCCTGGTAATTATAGTGACTATTTTTCATTTTAAATATGGTGCAAATAATGTACATTATCAATAAGAGAAAGGTGATTAAATATGTTTGATTTAAATAGAGGTCCCTATAGTATTTATAAAAAAATAGCACTACACCTAGTCTTGATTTTCATTTCTTTCATTGTCTTAATGCCAATTATTTTCGGCATCAGTGTCAGTATGCAGCCCAGAGCCCAGATATTTTCTTATCCACCATCATTTTTACCTGACAGATTATATTTTGATAATTATATTAAGGCCTGGAACTTAGTCAGCCTTGATAAAATTTTAGTTAATAGTATTCTGGCTTCTTCTGTTGTGATGTTAGGGAAATTGGGGCTGGGAGTTTTAAGTGGTTATGCATTTTCGCATTTTGAGTTTAAATACAAAAAGTTTTTGTTTTTTGCAGTCTTATTTACTTTAATGCTGCCGATGCAGGTGCGGGTAGTTCCTCTGTTTGAGTTTATAAGCCGCCTGGGGCTGGGAAATTCTTTTTCAGGTCTGGTTTTACCGTTTCTGGCAAGTGCCACTACAACTTTTTTGATGCGGCAGCACTTTTTGACTATTCCTAAGTCTATTATGGAATCTGCTCAAATAGATGGCTGTGGACCTTTTCGGTTTTTATTTCAGATTCTCTTACCTTTATCGGGAGCTAATCTTGCTGGACTGGCTGTAGTTAACTTTTTAGTGATGTGGAATGCCTATCTCTGGCCGCTGATTATTATTAATGATGATCAAAAAAAGCTAGCTCAGCAGGGAGTAAAAATGCTTTTTGCCAGTTCTTCAGAACGGGACTGGGGAATTATTATGGCAGGAACTATCATGGTGGTAATTCCAACTCTAATTGTATTTTTACTGGCCCAGAAGTTTTTCGTTAAAGGAATTGCTACCCAGGGTATAAAAGAATAGATATTATTTTATCTTTAAATTCTGGTGAAAGATCTGCTGTTATTCAGTAGATCTTTCTTTTTCTTTAAAAAGCTCTATAAATTCTGTTTTTCCTTCTGCCTCAAGTAAGCTTTTCCTGAAATCATCCTCTCTCAGCCAGCTGACAAGAGTCGAAACTAATTTTAAATATTTAGGTGAATAATCTGGATAATCAGCTACCATAAATATCAGTTTTACTTTTTTTCCATCCAGACTGTGATATTCAATTCCTGGTTTTGATCTGCCAATAGCCAGGGATAATTCGTTAACTGTTTCGCTTTTACCGTGGGGGACCGCAATTTCTCTCCCAAAACCTGTGCTGCCTTCTTTTTCTCTCTCAATTATTTTTGCCAGAAATTTATTCTGGACCTGAATTTTATCCCCTATTTTTAATAAATTAACCATTTCTCTTAAAGTTTCTTCTTTATCACTAGTATTGAGATCAAGATTAATTAAATTCTTCTCTAATAATTTGCTTATTTTCATATTTCTTACCCACCCTTCTATTGCTTAAATTATATAATAATGCTGATAGATAAGTCAATCTAAACTGGCTAAACAAAACCAATAATTTGTTTAAAAAGAATAAAATGGATAATAAGAAGCAATGTATCCCTGGATAATGGGATTAAAAACTTTATTGTAACTGGGCTACTTGACACCTGCCATAAAAAGGATTAGTATTAAAGCAAATTAACATAAAGCTAACAAATTGAGTAGATGAGTAGAAAGGAGAGATGTTTTATGTTAAAGGTAAAAAGTGCAGTAAAAGAGTTTAGTGGATTTAGAGCAGTAGACGAATGTTCTTTTGAAGTAGAAAAGAATACGATTACTGGTTTAATTGGTCCAAATGGAGCTGGCAAAACAACGATGTTCAATTTAATTGCCGGATCTTTAGATCTTGATCAGGGGGAGGTTTATTTTTCTGAGCAGAAAGTAAATAATTTTGCACCGCACCAGATTGCGCGTCTTGGTCTGGCCAGAACTTTTCAGATCCCGAAAACTTTAAAAAAGATGACGGTTATGGAAAATCTAATGCTTGTACCTTCAGGACAGAGTGGAGAAAACCTCTGGAACAGCTGGTTTAATTCGGCAAAAGTAAGTAGAGAAGAAAAGTCAGTTGAGGCTAAAGCTTTTGAGACTTTAGAATTTCTGGAGATGACTCACCTGGCTGATGAGATGGCTGTTAACCTATCGGGTGGACAGAAGAAACTGCTGGAACTTGGAAGAGCATTAATGGCCGATCCAGAATTAATTATGCTGGATGAACCAGGAGCCGGTGTTAATCCGACTTTATTGAATAAAATTGCAGAAAATATTATTAAATTAAAAGAAAGAGGAAAAACTATACTTTTGATTGAGCATAATATGGATTTAATAATGAATATCTGTGATCGAGTTATTGTAATGAATGACGGTAAGCATTTAGTTGAAGGAACTCCGGCTGAAGTTAAGAGCAACCCCCGGGTTTTAGAAGCTTATCTGGGAGAAAAAACGGCTTAAGGAGTGGTCTTATTGTTGAGAATTAATGAAATTTATGCCGGTTATGGTGAAATAGAGATAATCCACGGTATTTCTCTAAATGTTGAACAGGGAGAGATTGTTTCCATTGTGGGGCCCAACGGCTCCGGAAAGTCCACTCTTTTAAAATCTATTTTTTCTCTAGTTGATATTATGGGCGGAGAAATTAATTATCTGGGCAGTGATTTAACAGCTACAGCAACTGACCAGATGATAAAAAAAGGACTTTCTTTTGTACCACAGACTGACAATATTTTTCCAACTTTAACCGTGGAAGAAAATCTGGAACTGGGTGCTTATGTATCAACAAAGAAGCTCAGCGACAGGTTTGATTTAATTTATAATCTGTTTCCACCGCTAATTGAGAAGAGAAAGAAAAAAGCAGGTACTTTAAGTGGTGGGCAGAGACAGATGGTGGCTTTTGGCAGAGCTCTGGTAATGGAGCCCAAACTGCTGCTCTTAGATGAACCAACAGCCGGACTGGCACCGATGTTTATCGATTTAATTTTAGAAAAAGTTGAAGAAATTAATAAAACAGGAGTTTCAATTTTAATGGTAGAACAAAATGCAAAAAAAGCTTTAGCAATGTCAGATAGAGGTTATGTGCTGGCTGCTGGTGAAAAAAAATACGAAGATAGTGGGCGAGGCTTACTTGAGAATAAAGAAGTAGCGCAGCTCTTTTTGGGAGGATAAGTCTATGGTCTTACAGTTGTTTTTGAATGGAGTAATACTCGGATCAATTATAGCACTGGGTGCAATTGGATTATCATTAATTTATGGGATTTTGAAGTTTGGACATTTTGCACATGGTGATTTAATGACACTCGGTGCTTATTTTGCTTTTTTATTTAAGGTACAGCTGGGCCTGCCATTTTGGCTGGCTTTTGTTTTAGCAGCATTATTAACTGCGGGTACAGCAATCCTTTTAAATCTTATCTTATACAGACATTTAAAGAAAAGAGATTCGGTAATTGTAATGATTTCTTCTGTCGGAGCTGCTTTGATCATTAGAAATCTGGTTTTATTATTCTGGGGTCCGCAGAATCAATTTTATGAGAAAGCTATTCAGATGCCGATTGTTCTGGCTGGAGGGCTGCTGAGAATTAAAGAAAATCAGATCATAATTTTAGTTCTGGCTCTGACCCTGGTTATTGCAGTTCACTTATTTTTAAGTAAAACCAAAATGGGTAAAGCCATGCGGGCAATGTCAGACAACATTGATCTGGCTCAGATAACTGGGATTAATACAGAAAAAGTAATTATCTGGACCTGGGCAATGAGCGGTGTGCTGACTGCAGCGGCAGGTATTTTACTTGCTTTTGATACCCATCTGACCCCGGTAATGGGCTGGAATTTACTGCTGCCATTATTTGCGGCGGTTATTCTGGGAGGAATTGGCAGTCCCTATGGGGCAATGTTTGGGGGGCTGGTAATTGGTATTTCTCAGGAAATGTCAACTCTGATAATTTCCGCAGCCTACAAGCCGGCAGTTGCCTTTACAATTATGATCTTAATGTTAATTATTAGACCTTCTGGTTTAATGGGAAAGAAGGTGTAAATAGATGACTTTTGCAGGTGTTTTTTCATATCTAGTTTTCTTTTTGATTTTTGCTGGTATTTATGCAGTGATGACTATGGCTTTGAATATGCAGCGTGGTTTTGCGGGGCTTTTTAATATCGGGATTGCTGGTTTCTGGGCAGTTGGCTCCTATACTTCAGCAATTATGACCAAAGGGCCCTCACCTGATCACCTGGGTGGTTTTGGAATGCCCTTTATTATCGGGCTGCTGGCTGCAGGGCTGATATCGGCTCTGGTGGCACTGCTGGTAGGAATTCCAACAATTCGACTGCGGGAAGACTATCTGGGAATAGCAACAATTGGTATTGCCGAAATAATCAGACTGGTAATCAAAAATGAAGCCTGGTTGAGTAATGGTGTTAGAGGTATTTCAGCAATCCCAAAACCGATGGCTGGTAGTTTTGGTTCAAACTATAATTTGTTTTTTCTATTAATTGTAGTTTTAATTATCGCCCTCTTTTATTATCTCAGCGAAAAAGGGATTAACTCTCCCTGGGGTAGAATCTTGAGAGCGATTAGAGAAGACGAAGAGGTAGTTAAAGCTGTGGGTAAAAATGTAGTTCGCTACCGGATGGAGGCTTTTATCCTTGGTGCTTTTATGATGGGAGTTGGGGGTGCCCTTTACGCCCATTTTACTTCCTTTATTTCACCGGAGGCTTTTAGACCGATGCAGGCCACCTTTTTAGTCTGGATAATGCTGATTATTGGTGGTAGTGCTAATAACTTTGGCTCGATTGTCGGTGCTTTTTTGACCTGGGGAATCTGGACAGGAACTGAATTTTTAACAGGAATGCTGCCTGCTGCTTACACAACTCAGGCCGCTGCTATCAGAGTAATCCTGATTGGAGTATTTTTAGAATTAATTTTACTGAATCGACCTCAGGGTTTATTTGGAGAAAAGAAATACAGCAGTGCTTCGACAACAGCTGATGGTTAAATTTTCGTTAATTCAGGTTATAAAAATTACAGCACTAAAGAAAG
>QBLP01000363.1 GCA_003070825.1 Halanaerobium sp.
AGATGTGTATAAGAGACAGTTATTAATCTGACTGACATTTTTCTCTTTTTTATTTTTAATAAAGGTACCATTATCCAGTTCCCGGGAAGCCAGTGCCAGTTCTTCTCTGCTGTTCATTACAATCGGACCACCCCAGGCAATCGGTTCTTCTAATTTTTTGCCTGCCAGAAATAAAAAGCGGGCTTTATTTTCAGCTGTATTAACCTTAATCTTACTGCCGCTTTGGTAGAGAACTCCCTGGGGATATTTCTTTAAATCCTCTTTTTCCGGTTCAAAATTGGCCTCACCTCTGATTAAAAAGGCATAAGCATTAAAATCTTCCGGCAGTTCGAAAATAAATTCACTTTCAGGTTCTAATTCCACATCAAAGAATGTAGGCTTAGTATCAGTTCTCTGAATTTCGCCACTCAGGCCCTTATATTCTCCAGCAATAATGTGTACCTTTTTTTCCTCATCCTCGTAAACTGGGATCATCTCTTCAGTAATATCACCATACTGCGGCTCAGTCATCTTATTATCAGCGGCCAGATTTAGCCAGACCTGAACCCCGAGCATTTCTGCTGAAAGCTGGGGTAATTCCTGGTGCAGAATTCCAGAACCGGCTGTCATCCACTGACACTGACCATCTTTAATTACTCCACTGTTACCTATACTGTCACCATGCTCTATCTCTCCCTTAATCAAATAGGTCACTGTTTCAATCCCGCGGTGGGGATGCCAGGGAAATCCGCGGCTGTAATCTGAGGGATCAGTTGAATCAAAAAAGTCCATCATCAAAAACGGATCAAAATCTGGAATCTGATGATAACCAAAACAGCGTCTGAGTTTAACTCCTGCTCCATCCTGAGTTTCTCTGCCTTCAAAATATGTTTTTACTTTTCTATACATTTTATATTACCTCTCTTTTTTAATTATTCTTGCTGCCTGTACTTTTCTACCTCTTCTGCAAGTGTATTGAATTCTCTATCTGCAATTTCGAGCATCCCGGCCAGGGCATAAAAACGCCGCTGCAGATGTTTTGGCAGCTCACCCTTAAATTTATAATTACGGTCATGCTCTATTTCAGCCCAGGCGTGCTGCAGAATACTCCTAATCTGGATTTCAAATTTAAGCCCGGCAAAAATTTCGAGTTCTGTCCTGGCAACTTTATCAGCACTCAGTTCAGCAATATAATGAATTGATTTATAACCCATCTTATCAGCTTCTAAAAGATCGGACTTATCTTCACTCCGCTGGTAATCAATTTCAAATAATTCTTTAATTATATCACTGATCTGATGGATTTCCTTTTCGAAAAGTGTAATAACCCGCACCCCGCATAAATCTGTTATTTCCTCTACCGGTTTACTGTATTTTTCACGGCTCGCTTTTTCGCGAAAGCTTTCTACTGACTTAACTCTGCTTTCTATGCTGTGAAATATTATTTCGTTTTCATTTAAGGCCTCTCTTAAAATAACTTCCACTTCAGCTCTTAAATCTCTGTATATATTTCTCTGACTTTCATACCACAAAACTGCCTGATTAACTTTTTCTCTACTGGCCATAATTATTTCCTCCA
>QBLP01000364.1 GCA_003070825.1 Halanaerobium sp.
GTGTGCTCGGAGATGTGTATAAGAGACAGAATATAATTAGAGAGTTAATTTAACACTTAAATTAATACCTGAATTAATATTGCTCTTAATGTCTCAAACTTATATTTCTAACAAAACGGAGGTAATCAAATTATGAAAAATGTTTTTAAAGATTTTAAAAAGGTAAAGTATGAAGGGCCGAAATCAGATAATCCAATGGCATTTAAGTATTACAACCCTGAGGAAAAAATTGCCGGTAAAACAATGGAGGAACACTTAAGATTTTCAATTGCTTACTGGCACACTTTTGCTGATACCGGTGAAGATCCATTTGGCGCAGGAACCAGAGTTTATCCCTGGGCAGACATTAGTGACCCACTAGAAAGAGCAAAGGCTAAAGTTGAAGGTGCCTTTACTTTTATGGATAAGCTGGGAGCTCCCTATTTCTGCTTCCACGACCGCGATGTTGCTCCTGAGGGGAAAACAGTTGCTGAAAGCTACAAAAACTTAGATACTATTGTTGATTTAATTGAAGAAAAGATGGATGAGACTGGAATTAAGCTGCTCTGGGGAACAGCAAATATGTTTACCAATCCCCGTTTTATGAATGGTGCCTCTACTTCTCCTAATGCAGATGTATTTGCTTTTGCTGCTGCTCAAGTTAAAAAGGCAATGGAAGCAACCAAAAGACTTGGCGGACAAAACTATGTATTCTGGGGTGGCCGCGAAGGTTACGAAACTCTGCTCAATACAAATATGGCTTTAGAGCAGGATAACCTGGCTCGCTTCTTAGAAATGGCAGTAGATTATAAAGAGAAAATTGGGTTTGATGGCCAGTTATTAATTGAACCAAAACCAAAAGAGCCTACCAAGCATCAGTATGACTTTGATGCAGCCAATGTAATTGCTTTCTTAAGAAAATATAACTTAGATGATCACTTTAAAGTGAATCTCGAGGCAAACCACGCAACCTTAGCCGGTCATACTTTTGAGCATGAGCTTCACTATGCCAGAATTAATGATATGCTCGGTAGTGTTGATGCCAACCAGGGAGATTTATTACTCGGCTGGGATACAGATCAGTTCCCAACTAATATTTATACAACAACTCTGGCTATGTATGAGATTCTTAAAAACAATGGTCTCGGTAAAGGTGGATTAAACTTCGATGCAAAAGTTCGCCGTCCATCCTTTAAAATGAAAGATCTATTCTACGGTCACATTGCAGGAATGGATGCTTTCGCTAAGGGTCTAAAAATTGCTAATAAACTATTAGAAGATAGAGTCTTAGAAGATTTTGTAGCTGAAAGATATGCAAGCTATGAAAGTGGAATTGGTAAGAAAATTGTCAATAAAGAAGTTGGCCTGGAAGAATTAGCAGAATATGCTATGGAGCTTGGTGAAGTTGAAAACTCTTCCGGACATCAGGAAATGCTGGAAGCAAGATTAAATCAGTATATTTTAAATAATTAAATATAAAATTTTACCTGCTAAAAGCTGAGTGGGCGGTTAAATTATCGCCCACTCAAATAAAAAAAGTTTCACAAACTTGAGCCAAGATTCAAAAAATTTAAAAAAACAAGAAAAATTTATCATTTCCTATTGAAATCAGACAATATTTTTA
>QBLP01000365.1 GCA_003070825.1 Halanaerobium sp.
TATTTACTGCAGCGGTCAGTGAGAGAAAATAATTATGAGCTGTTTAAAGAATACAGAGCAAAGATAAATGATCAGAGCACTAAAATGCTGACTCTGCGCGGACTATTAGAACCTGAATATCAGTCAGAACCAATTCCAATCGAAGAGGTTGAGCCGGCAGAAGCAATCATGAAGCGTTTTAAAACAGGAGCGATGTCCTACGGCTCGATCAGTAAGGAAGCACATGAGGCACTGGCGATTGCTATGAATAGGATCGGTGGTAAAAGTAATACGGGTGAAGGTGGAGAAGATCCAGAGCGCTTTACTCCTGATGAAAATGGGAATTTAAGGAGCAGTGCTATTAAACAGGTTGCCTCTGGCCGATTTGGTGTTAATTCTCACTATTTGGTTAATGCTAAAGAAATTCAAATCAAGATGGCCCAAGGAGCAAAACCGGGTGAAGGTGGACAGCTGCCTGGCAAAAAAGTTTATCCCTGGATTGCAGAATGCAGAGGAACAACTCCAGGAGTAGGGCTAATTTCACCCCCACCACACCATGATATTTATTCAATTGAGGATTTAGCTCAGCTGATCCATGATTTAAAAAATGCCAACCGTGAGGCCAGAATTAACGTTAAATTGGTATCTGAAGTAGGAGTTGGTACAGTTGCAGCTGGGGTTGCTAAAGGTAAAGCAGATGTAATTTTAATCAGCGGTTATGATGGTGGAACAGGTGCTTCTCCCCGGACCAGTATCCGCCATGCCGGACTTCCCTGGGAGCTAGGTCTGTCTGAAACTCATCAGACTCTTGTTTTAAATGACCTCAGAGACCGGGTAACTTTAGAGACAGACGGTAAGATAATGACCGGTAAAGATTTAGCAGTGGCAGCAATGTTGGGAGCAGAAGAATTTGGTTTTGCTACAACTCCCCTGGTAGCTTTAGGCTGTGTTATGATGAGGGTCTGCAGCAAGAATACTTGCCCGGTTGGAGTTGCAACTCAGGATCCGGAACTGCGGCAGAGGTTTCAGGGTAAACCTGAGCATGTGGTTAATTTTATGCGCTTTATGGCTGAAGATTTCCGACAGGAGCTGGCAGCCTTAGGTTTCCGCTCTGTAAATGAACTGGTAGGTAGAGTTGATAAACTAAGACAGGATAAAACTAAAGATCATTGGAAGGCCAAGGGTCTTGATTATGCCGCTATTTTATATCAGCCTAAAAATGCAAAAGAAAAAGCTGTTTACTGTCAGCAAAAGCAGGATCACGGACTGGAGAAAAGTCTGGACTCAAGAGAACTGCTGGAAATGACAAAAGAAGCAGTAGAAAATGGCATTCTGCTCGAAAAAGACCTAAAGATTCATAATACAGATCGAGTTGTCGGAACAATTTTGGGTAGTGAAATAACAAAACTTTATGGAGCTGAGGGACTCAAAGAAGATACAATTCAGCTTAACTTCACCGGTTCTGCTGGACAAAGTTTTGCCGCTTATCTGCCTAAAGGAGTAACTTTTAGGCTCAAAGGAGACAGCAACGATTATCTTGGTAAAGGACTATCAGGAGCAAAGGTAATAGTTGAGAAATCAGAAATGTCAAAGTTTAAAGCTGAAGAAAATATTATTAT
>QBLP01000061.1 GCA_003070825.1 Halanaerobium sp.
TTACTCAACTATATATCATTTTTATTCAGAAAAAGAAATAATTTCTTTTTGTGATATTTTACTCAGCTGAATTAGCAAATAAAAGATTGAAATTCGATAAACTGTATATTTTTAGATTATTCCCACTGTAATATTCCTTAGTTGAAAGAACCCTTCTGACAAAATTATCTGTTTCCGAAAATGGTAACTTTTCTTTTAAATTAGCACTCCAACCATTATTTAGCCATTTCCTAACATTACTTTCGCCAGCATTATAAGCAGCAATAGTTTTGATAAGATCCTGATTAAATTTTTGATAGAGATAGGCAAAATACCAGCTGCCAAATTTAATATTCAAATCCGGATTATCTAAATCTTCTAAACTAAAATTTTCATAACCCAGTTCTTCTGCAATCCAGTGAGCTGTAGCTGGCATCAGCTGCATTAAACCAACTGCCCCTCTTGGAGAAATTGAGTATTTATCAAATCTGCTTTCAACATAAATAATTGCTGCCAGCAGTTCTGGTTCTAAAGAAAATTTTTCAGCATATTTATCAATTTCCTCCTGATATCTAACCGGCTCTAAATTTCTTCTAATTGTCCAGAGATCGAAATTATTATTTGCAGCAGTAAAAAATATGATTGATAAAAGAAAAAATATAATTGTCGTACCGGTAGCAATTAAGCGCATTTTTGCCAGAACTTCTCGGTGTTTTTTTGCAAATACAATCATATCTTCTTTTTTCTCATCATGAGCGATTAAGGCAATTCTAATCAATTTAACATCTACTCCCTTCAATACTTTCTCCCAGTATAGATCAATTTTATTTTTCAAATCTGCTATTGTTGAATTATTTTCAATTACCACATCTGCTTTTTCTTCTTTTTCAGCAAGCGGCATCTGAGCCTTGATTCTATTTAAAGCTTCCTCACGGCTGAAATCATTTCTGCTTTTCAATCTTTTGATCTGATTATCCTCTGAACTGGAAATAACCCAGATTTGATCACAAAATCGATCCAGGCCTACTTCATATAATAGTGGTGCCATAAAAACAACTATTTCATCATTTTTTAGATATTGATGAGCCTGCTCTTTCATCTCATAAATTATCAGTGGGTGAAGAAGAGATTCTAATTTTTTTCTTTTGGCAGGATCAGAAAAAACAATCTCTCCCAATTTGTCACGATCAAATTCTCTATCTTTTCTTAAAATATTATCTCCAAATTCATCAACAACCAGCTTCCAGCCCTTTTCTCCTCTGCGGCTGATCTGATGAGAAATCTGATCTGCATCAATGATTCTGGCTCCTTTTTCTTTTAAATATTCAGCAGCTGTAGATTTCCCAGTTGCTATTCCACCTGTTAAACCAATAATCATAATTATCCCCTTTCTCTATTTTTGACATTGAGGACAAAAATATGTTGAGCGTTCACTAACCTTTATTTTTTCTATAATCGTTCCACAGCTGTAACATTCTTCTCCCTGACGCTGGTGAACTCTTAATTCTTCCTGAAATGATCCTTTTTCGCCAAAGGCATTAACATAATCACTAAAAGAAGTCCCTCCATAAATGATACCCTTCTGCAGAATTTCCCGCATGTTATGATAGATTTTTTCTTTTTCAGACTCAGTTAAGGTATCTGCTGTTCGATCAGGTCTGATTCCCGAGCGAAAAAGAATTTCGTCTGCATAAATATTACCGATTCCAGCTACAAAATGCTGATTTAAAAGCAAAGACTTAATAATTGCTCTTCGCCCTTCAAATAACTTTTTAAAATCATCCACACTTAGGTTGTTGCTTAATGGCTCCGGCCCCAATTTGGACAAACCACCAGCCTGTTCAGGCTGGTTTTTATCGATTAAATAAACCCGACCAAATTTACGTATATTATTAAATCGAATTTCCTGCCCGTCATTGAGGCTAAAAATTACATGAGTATGTTTATCTCTAAATTCTTTAACCTCTTTAACCAGCAGTTTTCCGGTCATCCTAAGGTGAATTACCATATTTTTATTATTATTTAATTCAAAAATAATATATTTACCTCTGCGGTTAACAGCTTCAATTTTTGAACCAATTAATTCTTCTTTAAACGCAGAAATATTTCCTTTCGGAAAGGCAATCATCTTTTCTTCTCTAATCTCTACCCCGGTAACAATCTTCTCCTCTACAAGAGGTCTTAAACCCTTAACAACTGTTTCCACTTCCGGCAGCTCAGGCATCTTTCCCCACCTCATAATCTTTCTTATCTCTCCAGTTTTTTCCTGTCTGAAGATCTACAAGAAGTGGTACATCAAGTTCAGCGGTGTTTTCCATTTTATCTTTAATCAACTTTGCTGCTTTCTCTAAATCAGATTCTGCCACTTCAAATACCAGTTCATCATGAACCTGAAGCAGGATATTTAAATCCAGCTCTTCGTCTTTAAGAGCATTATAAACATCGATCATTGATTTTTTCATAATATCGGCAGCGGTCCCCTGAACTGGAGTATTAATTGCTGTTCTTTCGGCAAAAGAGCGCCGGTGATAATTACTGCTGTTAATTTCCGGTATATAGCGGCGGCGACCAAACATCGTCTCTGCATAACCACATTCCTTAACCTGCTTAATTGTTTGATCCATATATTCTTTAACTCCGGAAAAGCGTTCAAAATACTTATCAATATAATCCTGAGCTTCTTCGACTGGGATATCAAGATCCTGACTTAAACCATAAGAACTCATCCCATAAGCAATACCAAAGTTAATTACCTTGGCATGGCGGCGGAGATTTGGAGATACTTCTTCCGGCTCAACTTCAAAAACCTCACTTGCTGTTTCTGTATGGATATCTGCTCCACTGTTAAAAGCTTCTTTAAGTTTTTGATCTCCACTCAAATGAGCAAAAACTCTAAGCTCAATCTGCGAATAATCCACTGCCAGCAGCAGCATGTCTTCCTCAGAAGGGATAAAAGCTTTCCGAATCTCTCTTCCTTCTTTAGTTCTAATAGGAATATTCTGCAGGTTTGGATCTGTGCTGCTCAAACGCCCGGTTGCTGTTACCATCTGATTGAAAGAGGTATGGATTTTACCTGTCTCTTTATTAACCAGAGGTGGAAGTGAGTCAATATAGGTTGACTTTAACTTAGCTAATTCTCTGTACTCAGATATCAAAGGAATAATCTCATGTTTACCTTCCAATTTTTCTAAAACACTGGCATTAGTTGAATAACCTGTTTTAGTTCTTTTAATTACAGGCAAACCTAACTTTTCAAATAAAATTTCTCCGAGCTGTTTGGGAGAATTCAGATTAAATTCCTCACCAGCCAGCTGATGTGCTTTTTCAGTTATTATATCCAGTCTTTTCCCTAGGCGCTCTGAGAGACTATCAAGCCATTCCTTATCAACTTTAACACCATTAGCTTCCATCCTGGCCAGAACCTTAATTAAAGGAAGTTCAATTTCCTGATATAATTTAAGTAGCTCATCCTTTTCTAACTTTGGCAGCAGCTTAGCTTTTAATTCAAAGAGCTTAGAAATTTCAATAAGCAGCTTATCTTTGCTTTTAATTTCATCAAAACTAATTGTTAATTCCCTGCTTAATACATCTTCCAGCTCAGGTAAAGAGGAAGATGGCTGGAGTAAATAAAATGCCAGCAGAGGTTCAAAACCGATGTTTATTATTTCTATCCCCTGTTTTAGCAGAGCAAGAGAAGCCTTTTTAGCATCAATCATCAGCTTTGCAATATCTTCTGCTAAAAAAATCTCTTTTATTTCTTTGGGGATTTTTTTGTCTTCAGGTTGATAGGAATAAATTTGACTTTCAGCTTCCAGACTGAAAATAAAAGCTTCAATTTCTCCCTGAATCGCTTTAGTACCCTCTTTTAATTTAACTGCCGCAGCAATTTCGCCAGCTGCAGTTGCCTTTTCTTTTAGTTGTTCTAATCCCTTCTGATCCAAATCAACTACCTCTAAATCTTTAAAATCCATTTCCTCTTTAAAGTCAAAACGATCAAGCAGGGAGGTAAAGCCCAGTCTTTCAAACTGTTCTGCCGCTTCCTGATCATCATATAAATCAAGACGGCATTCATCAAAATCAATTTCTACCGGAACATCGCGTTTAATCTTACCAAGACGATAACTCATTCTGGCCTGTTCAGTGTATTTTCTTAAATTTTCTTTTCTTTTTTTACCAGAAACCTTATCTATATTGGCTAAAATTTCTTCCATTGAGCCAAATTCTTTAAGTAATTTTAAAGCTGTCTTCTTACCAATTCCAGGGACACCTGGAATATTATCAGAGCTGTCACCCATTAGACCTTTACGGTCAATAAGTTTCTCCGGCGGCAGTTCATATTTTTCCATTACTTTATCTAAATCAAATTTCACCAGATCAGAGATTCCTTTGCGGGTATATAATATATTTATATTTTCTGAAACCAGCTGCAGAGCATCCCTGTCACCTGTAACAATATAAACCATATAACCTTCTTCTGCTGCCTTTTTGGAAAGAGTTCCCAGCAGATCATCCGCTTCATAACCTTCTTTTGCCAGCATAGGTATTTTTAATTTTTCTATAGTCTGCTGCAGAAGTGGAATTTGAGGAACAAGCTCCTCCGGCATCTTTTTCCTACCTGCTTTATAATCTTCATATTCTTCATGTCTAAAAGTAGGTGCTTTTTTATCAAAAGTAATAATCATCCGGTCTGGATTCCATTCATCTGTTAGGCTAAAGAGCATCCTTACAAAGCCAAAGACTGCATTTGTATATTCTCCCTCATCATTGGTTAAAAGGGGTAGTGCATAAAAAGCACGGTGGGTTAAGCTGTGTCCATCTAATAAAAAAAGCGTCTTCTTCTCCTTATTTTCCTTATTTGACAAAAAAATCATCTCCCATTAAAACATCTATTTAATTATTTTAGTATCTTAGCGTCTTTTATTGTTTTTAGCTGCTGGCAAATGAACAATAAACTTTGTTCCTTTTCCAATTTCACTTTCAACATCAATATCCCCATTATAACTTTCAACAATCTGCTGGGCTATAGCTAAACCAAGTCCAGAACCTTCATTATCTTTCCTGGTCCGTGATTTATCTGCCTGATAAAAGCGGTCAAAAACAAAAGGTAAATCCTCAGTTGAAATTCCAGGCCCATCATCTGCTATAGAAAAATAAAAGTCGTTTGTGTCAATTTTATCAATTCTGATCTCAATTTCACCTTTCTGAGAAGTGAACTTTATAGCATTATCCAGAAAAATCCTAAGCAGCTGTTTGAAAAGATTCTGATCACCAAAAAATTTTATTTCTGCTTCTTCAATAAATTTTAGTTTAATATTTTTTTCCATCAGTTCAAATTCTTTGATTATTTCTTTTATCAGTTCATTAAAATTAAACAGCTCCTCTTCTTTTTTTAACTCACTATCATCACCACGAGCTAAAAGTAAAAGATTTTCCATCAGCTGTTTCATATTGACAGTCTCTTTTTTAATGGCTTCTATTGCTTCATCCCTAACATCTTCTTTTTCTTTACCCCAGCGATCAAGCAGATCAACATAACCTTTGATCACAGAAATTGGAGTCCTTAATTCGTGAGATGCATCAGAAACAAACTGTTTCTGCCTTTTAAAAGATTTCTCCAGACGATCAAGCATTGAATTAAAAGTTAGTGCCAGTTTTTTTAATTCATCATCAGGACCGCTAACTTCAAGTCTTCTCCCTAAATCACTGGAACTGATTTCTCTTGCTGTTTCAGTGACTTTATTGATCGGTGAAAGCATCTTTTTGGTAGTAAAATAACCTAAAAAGACAGAAATTAGAGCTCCGATTCCAGCAGCAATAGTTAAAACTATAATAAGAAAATCAAGAAAGTTTTTTTCAAATGTAATATCTCTAACAACCTGAAGATAGCCCCGAGAAAAAACAAAATTATTCATCGGGATGGTTTTAACTACAAGTATTTTTGAACCAGAGCGGAATTCTTCAATTTCAACCCCAATTGGGATATCCATCTCTTCTAAATACTTAGATTGCGCATTAACTTTTCCGTCTTTATCGAGCACCCGAAAAAAAATATTTTCCTCACTACGGCTTATCTGCTGCAGAAGATCTGTGTCAAAAAAATTAACCGGATCACCGATTCTTGAAAATTGTGAGAGCACAAGTTCAGTTGTATTATTGATACTCTTTTTTATATTGTCATCAACATAAGGATCATCTATTTTACTCCTTAAATAACGGATATAAACATCAACAATATTAGTTTCTCCTGTATAATCATAGCCCCAGACATTGTTCAAAAGTTTGTCTCTGCTTACAACAATACCTTCATTTTGAATTAAGTAAACCAAAAGATCATATTCTTTTTTAGTTAATTCTATCTCTTCTCCAGCTCTTTTAACTATATGAGCATCTAAATTAACTTCTACGTCAGCAGTTTTCAGCACATTATCAGATTCAACATTACCCTCATCTCTTCTTAAATGAGCTCTAATTCTGGCCAGTAATTCCTCAATTTCAAAGGGTTTTGTTAAATAGTCATCTGCTCCTATATCAAGGCCTTCAACTTTATTTTCTAGCTCAGACTTGGCAGTTAGCATAATTATTGGAATATCAGAAAAATCCCTGATCCGACTGCAGACTTCAAAGCCATCAAGACCGGGCAGCATAATATCCAGCAATAAAAGATCATATTCATCTTCTTTTAAAGCATTAATTCCGTCATAACCATTATCAAATTTTTTAACCTGATAACCTTCATGCTCAAGTTCCAGTTCTACAAAGCGAGCAATCTGAACATCATCTTCAATCAACAGTATCTTTTTCTGCAATTTTCTCACCCCTCTTATTATATCAATAATTCAATAAAATTTAAAATTAATATCAGTCATATTTTTAATTTATTAAATCCCGGACCTGCTAAAGCCCGGGATTTCCTTAAAAAGTTCAATTGAGATTAATTTTTTTAAACATCGTTTGGTTTTTCACCAATTCGGCCAAATATAATCTTACTCTGTCCATTTCTAATCACTTTAAACATTATCTTATCTCCAACTTCTTTATTCTTAATTAATTCACTGACATCAGAAGTTGATTTAACCACTTTTTGATCTATTTCTTTAATTATATCGTAAGCTTTTAAGCCAGCTTTTTCAGCAGGACTATCCTTATATACTTCTATAACAACCACACCATTTTGATTATCTAATGAGAAATATTCCTGCATTTCTTTGGTTATATCACTAAATACAATTCCCAGCCATGGCCTCGATACTTCACCAGTTCTCTGAAGCTCTTTAACTATACTTTTAATCTCATTGATTGGAATTGCAAAACCAATTCCCTGACCCGCTCTTGAGACTGCTGTATTGATACCAATTACCTCACCCTGATTATTTAGCAGTGGCCCACCACTATTACCAGGGTTAATGGCTGCATCAAGCTGAATTAAATTCTGATAGGTTCTAACCTGTCGGTCATCAGTCGGGATTTGGATTGGTCTTCCTAGAGCACTAATTACTCCCACTGTAACAGTGTGTTCAAAACCTAAAGGGTTACCGATAGCAATTGCCCAGTCTCCAGGACGAATCTTACTCGAATCTCCCATTTTTAAGGGGGTAAGTTCTTGCTTCAGACTTTCAGTATCTATTTTTAAAACTGCCAGATCAAGACTGAAATCTGACCAGGCTACTTTGGCTGGAACCGGATCTTCAACACCATTAATTGAAACTTCTATCTTATCAGCACCATCTATTACATGCTGATTGGTTACTATATAACCATCCTTAGAAACTATAAAACCTGATCCGAAGCCCTGTCTTTCCCGAGGCTGTTCTTCTGGCATCTGAAACTGATCCCCAAAAAAGAATCTAAAATATGGATCATTAAACATTTCAGGTATCTGCTGACTACCAGAAGTTTTTACAGTTGATGTTACTTTTACAACACCATTATCCACTTTTTCGGCAATATCTGCAAAATGATTTGTCTGATAAATACTCTGAGACTGCTGCTCCTGGGCAAATACTGCAGGTGCTGCAGTTATTATTAAAGAAATTACAATTAATGCTAATAATGTTTTCTGAAATAAAGCTCTCTTTTTTTTCAATCTAAACACCATCCTTTAATAAATTTTTAAAAACAGTAAAAACAATTTTGAAGACCGGCCATTTTACAGACCGGATAAAATGTTTTTGGAGGGAATTTCAATCTGCTTTTAGTTTTAGCTTGAGTTTTCACTGTTTTATTCAACTTACAATTATAATATAGCAGAGAGAAATTAAAGAATAATTAAGCAAAAATTAAATTTAGATTAAATTATTTTTTTGCCTGATTCTTTACTTTATTCATTTCTTTTTCTATCTCTTCCTGATCACCTAAATAATATTTATCTTTAACATTCATTTCCTGATCAAATTCATAAACTAAGGGTCTGCCTGTCGGAATATTAACTGAGGGTATTTCCTCATCAGAAATACCATCTAAATGCTTTACCAAGGCTCTTAAACTGTTGCCGTGAGCAGAGATAATTATTTTCTTACCTTCTTTCATATTTGGAACAATTTCATTTTCCCAGTAAGGCATAACTCGATCAATTGTCATCTTGAGACTTTCTGCAGTTGGGAGCTCATCATCACTAAGTTCAGCATATTTTTCTTCATGACCGGGATAACGCTCATCATCTTTATCTAATTCAGGTGGTGGGGTGTCAAAACTGCGGCGCCAGATATGAACCTGCTCTGCCCCTTCTTTTTCGGCCATTTCTGCTTTATTCAGTCCCTGAAGAGCACCATAATGACGCTCATTTAACTTCCAGGATTTAATAACTGGAATCCAGTGTAAATCCATAATATCTAAAATAATATTTAAAGTTTTGGTAGCTCTCTTCAAATAGGAAGTATAGGCCAGGTCAAAAGTAAAGCCTTCTTCTTTTAATAAACGACCTGCTTCTTCTGCCTCTTTAACTCCCTGCTCACTTAAATCAACATCTGTCCAGCCAGTAAACTTATTGGCAAGATTCCATTCGCTTTCCCCGTGACGAACCAGTACAATTTTCATCAAACCACCCTTTCTAATTTTAATTCAATTTATTTGTGTCTTTATTATTTCTAAACTTAATTATAACACTTAGAGCAGATAAATATATTAATTAATTTACAAATTAAACATCAACAAAGCTGGTCCTAATCTCCCATTCTAAGCCCAGTTCTGCTGCCAGCAGCTCTTTATATTTTTCAAGCTGCTCCGAATCCCGATAACTCCCGCTCTTATAATCAATTATTTTAATTTTTTTCTCTTCCCTGTCTACAAGCAGTCTGTCGATGCGATAGTGCTTTTCTCCAGCTTCGATTTTTTCTTTTAATAAATACTCATTAAAAACCTGATATTCTTCAGAAAAAATTTCTGGATTGGCTGCAATAAATTCATCAGCTTTTATTATTACAGCGCTAATTTCTTCTTTCCCCAGCAGATTTCCATATTTACTTTTCAGCAGCCTGCGGGCAGAAAACTTTTCAGCTTCATTATTATACTTAATATTCTCCAAATAATAGTGGAGAGCAAGCCCCCTCAATTTTTGAGCTGAAAGTTTCAAACTGCTGCTCTGCTTTTTAAAATAAGCATATTTTTCTTCATCTTTTTTACTTACGGGCTCACATTTTTTCTGTTTTAGATATTTATTGAGGGGATTCAGATTTGGCTTTTCGCTTAGCCGATCAGCTTCTATCTGCAGCGGCTGACCGGCTGATTCTACTTCTAAAATTTCAATTAAATTTTCTCCTTCAACTGCATTTAAAAGCATCTTTTCATAATAATCATAACTGCTGCCGGCCCACATTAAATCCTGATCTGGTTTTATTTTGCGCGGAGCTTCTAGATATAAGTGCAGATCCTTTTCTGCCCGGCTCAGGGCAACATAGAGGTTATTAATCTCTTCCATTTCTGCTTTTTCTTCAGCCTTTTCCTTAAAATCATAATCAAGCCAGTCCAAAACAGCAAGATACTGATCCTGAATAAATAAATAATCATCCAGCTCTTCATAATTCTGATCAAAATCAAGATAAAAATTGATTCCACCACTGCTCATTCCACTCCGGCGGCCGGGATTCCAGTAGTAATACTCTACCGGCAGAGAAAGCCCCTTTGACTGGTGGATTGTCATTAAGCTGACTGCATCTTTATTTTCTACCTTCTGCTGTTTTAATTCCTCACTATCTTTATTTTCAGCCAGATAATTAAGCAGCTCCTTTAAAGAAGAAAAGGAGTTTAAAATTTTAAAAAATGAATAGAGATTTTTTAAGCTGAGGCTGTTATCTGCTGCCAGTCCAAGCAGCTCAGTTTTTTGATAAAGATAATTTATAATTTCCTGATAGTCTCCATCAATTAGTTTCTTAATTTTTTTGAAAGTATTGATTAAATTATTTATTTTGCTTTCCGACAGCTGCTCAGCCCCTGCCTGCTGCAGCTTAAACTCTTCTTCGAGCTCAATTTTTTGACTTGAGCTGAAATAGCCCCTTAAAAGCTGCTGCCCTTTTAGAATAAATTTTAAACTCTGATTGTCAATTCTGACCAGATCACTGCGCAGAAATTTAAGCAGTGAGTAGAAGTCCCTGTAGGCTGCAAAATACAAAAAATTATAAGCGGCTTTAGGTAAAGCTGCATCCAGAAGAGAATTTCTGTTTTCTAAAATGTAGGGTACCCCCTCTTTTTCGAGGCTTTCTGCAATTTTATTTAATTCATTTGAGGTCCGGGCCAGCACACTGACCTGTCCGTAATCAGCAGCATATTTTGCTTTGATATCTGCTGCTATCTCAGCCGAAAGGTCTTCTTTGATTTTGCTGTTTAATTCTTCTATCTGCTGCTGTTTTTCTTCTCCCAGTCCCGCAAATTTTTTGGTATCTGTATTGTAATAAGCTGAACTGCCGCCATAAATTACTTCTGTTAAACCTGGGTCCGTAGAATTAGCTTCAACCGGGTGATATTCCCAGTCAACTTCTGACTGCTCAAAAAAGTCATTTAAAAGCTTAATTATATTCTGATCACTGCGGTAACAGCGCTCAAGCCTTTCTGTTTCAGCCTCAATAATTTCTTCCAGGGAGGCAAATAACTTCTTTTCTCCACCCCGCCAGCCGTAAATGGACTGCTTTTCATCTCCCACGGCAATAAAATCACTGGCTTTTTTTATCAGCGGCCTTAAAATTTTCCACTGCAGAATACTGGTGTCCTGAAACTCATCAATAAAAAGCGCCTTATATTCTCCTCCTAAGAGGTCCAGCAGATAATCGCTTGCCTCTCCTTCTTCAATCAGCCCAATTTCTTCAGCATTTAAATACTTAAAAGTATAATTGCTGATATCAGAATGGGTAAATTTGCCGGTCTTAAATTTCAGCTCTTCGTAAATATCTAAAACCAGACTGGCAAAATTGATAATTTCTTTTTCAGCCGGAATCACTTCCTGATTGAAAACTGCTGCAGCCAGTTTTTCTCTAAATAGTTGATATTCATACTCTAATTTTTCTTTTAAATCTGCTGTTTTTTTAGCCCTTAATTTATTACCACTCCAGTAGCTGTTATTTAGTAAATAATTTCTCCTCTGGTAGAGAAAATCCTTTTTTTGCTGATTTGAATTAAGTTCAGGGTACTGTTCAAAAAAAGGTCGCCCATCTTTGACAAAATAGGAGGAAGAAAATTCTTCTCCGCGCAGTTTAGCAACTTCTTTTAGAGTCTGATAGCTCTCTTCAAACAAATCACAAATCTCTGCCTGAGGCAGCTTTTCCTTTGCTTTTAATTCGGATGATTCTAAGAGGATAAATTTCCAGGCATTATCAACAATATCTTTGATAAATTTAAGATATGGCTCCAGATCCCGGGCGCTGTTGGCCTCCAAAAAACTCTGCATACTCTGATAATAGTCCTGATTATTTAATATTGTTTTCAATAAATCTTCAATAAGCTCCTGATTCTGACTGTCGTCGATAATCTGATAATTATAAAGAGAGAGATAGGGTGCAATCCCTCTGCTGAAAATTTGATTGGTAAAAGCATCAATTGTAAATATTTTGATATCCTCATCGTTTAAAATCATTTTATGATAGATTTTTTCTAATTTTTCGGGCTCAACTTCAAGCTCCGGATAAATCTGTTTAAGTGAACTGATGATATTATTCTTTTCAGGGCCCTGATTAATTATCTCCCGCAGATGTTTAAGAATTCGATTTTTAATTTCTGCAGTTGCTTTTTTGGTAAAGGTCATTACAATAATTTCCGAAAAATCTATATCTTTTAAAAGTGCAGCCAGATATTCCAGAGAGAGTCTGTAGGTTTTACCTGTCCCGGCACTGGCTTTAATTACTTTCTTCATTAGTCAATACCTCCACTCTGCAAATATCTTGATAAGGACAGCGCTGACAGCGAGATTTATAAATCCGCTCATATTCTCCAGCTGCAAAAAGCAGCTCTGTCAATTCCTCAAGCTCTGCACCCAGGCTGTTTTCTTTTTCCACTTTATTATATGAGTGTTCAAAAGCCTGATCAAAGACATTATAGATTGCCTTTCTGCTCTCAGCCGGCAGCTGATCCTGATAATTCTGGCGCAGCATCAGGGAATAAAAGTCCAGTTGTTTGCGGTCTCCACTGCCTGTTTTAAAGTCAACAATAAAGTATTCAGCCTGATTTAATATAAGCAGATCTATTCTGCCGGAAAGATAAAATTCCGTCTTTTGAGCTGTAAAATATCGCTGCCGCTGATAATTCCATTCCGGCCATTCAACCAGTATGTCCTGGTAGTCTTCCGGCAGATATTTCTGCAGCAGTTCGGCAAAATAAATAAATGATTTTTCCAGGCTTTTGAAAATAATCTGTTGATAATAATTTAAATAATCCCGATCAATTTTTAATTTGTTAGCTTCCATGGCTTTCCTGATAATCTTTTTTCTGCTCGCTGCTGGAATCTCTCGGGGGGCAAGCTTCTCATCTCTGGCATAAATTATCAGTTCTCCAAAAATCTCATGGGTTAAAATTCCAAGGGCCATTAAAGACAGTGAGGACTTAATTTCTAAAGAAGTATCAAGTCGGGCCAGCTGTTCTAAATAAAAGCGGTGGTAGCAGTCTTTTAAAGCTTTATATTTATAATAGCTGAAATTAAAACCGCTGCCGAAATCATTATTTTCCAGCTGCAGATTTTGATTAAAATCAGCTGTTCTATTGACTTTTAAATCCAGCTCAGTTTGGTAATTAAATAAATTATTCAAAATTTCTTTTTCACTTAAATTATTAATTTTACTTTCTTGATAGTCCAGGCCGTATTCTAAGGCAAGCTCTTCTAAAATAACGGCAGGTGAAATATTCTGCTCTTCATTCTCTACTGTATAAACAATACTCTGCTCTGCATTTAAAATATGGCGCAGAAACTTATACTTTTTTAGGAGCTGATTTTTGTGTTTTAAAAGCAGTCCATTATTTTTCAGCTGTTTTTCACTCAAAAAATAGAGGCCATCATTTTTTTGAGCAAAATTATCGTGGATCAAATTATTTACTAAAAGCTTTTTGCGCTTAGTTTGTGGAGCTTTCTCCAGACTTAAAAGATCAGCTGCCTCATCGTTTTTGCTGAGTCTAATAGATTTAAAATTTAAGTGATTTAAAAATAGTGAAAAAAGACCTGCACCCTGATCAGAATAATAATCCTTCCAGCTAGTTACTATTCCCAGTTCTTCGATACTTTTTAGCTCCAGCAGGCTGTCATTAAATTTCTCTGCTGTTTCTTTAGCTTCTTTTTCCAGAGCAAAATCTGAGATTTTTGTGAGCAGTTCACTTAAGTCGGATATGTTTTTGATTTTTCTCAACTTTTTAAGAAAATTATAAAGGGGTTTTAAAAGAGGAAGCTCTGCTTCTAGCAGCTCTAAATCAAGATAATAATAATCCTGACGCAGCAGCTCTTCAATTTTTTGCAGATCCGCCGCCTTTAACCCAAGCCAATCCTTAAATAGGCTCTGTGTAGATAAATCATAGAGTTCTTTTAAGACGATCAAGATTTGCGAACTGCCTTTTCCCTCTTGGTAAAGCTGATAGAGAGAATCCAGCAGCTTATAAATATCAGTTTCACTTAGACTCTGATAGGAATTAAGATTTAACTGATCACTTAATATCTCAGCAGACTCGACTTCTCTGCCTGCATCCAGCAGTTGAACATTCTCAGCAGAATTTTCTTTTTCATTTAAAAGAGCAGCCAGACTTTTAAGTTTAGAATTCGTTTTTCTAATCTCAATCTTATTTGTCTTTGCTGGCAGAGTCAGCTCTTTAATTTCTAATGTTTCCTGATTAAAATCCTCTTTTTCAAGCTGTAAGTGAAGCACAACTTCAAATTCCTGAGCAAGCTTCCACAGCAGTTCTTTAAAATAGGGACAAAAATCCATGATATTAAATAAGTTTATCTTTTTAAACTCACTTAAAAACTGCAGATTTAAATTCTTCTCTTCCCTGAGCAGCAGCTGGTCGACAAAACCAAGCTCCTTTAAACGTTTTTGATATCTTACTCTAATACTTTTGAGCCTTTCCACTCTCTCCTGCTGCCAGTCAGCCAGGCCTTCAATCTGAGCCAGCTGGTAATCCTGCAGCAGCTTAAAATAAGCAAAAAAACGGGCTGAAAACTGATAAATATCCTGGTAACTCTCCAGCCGAAGCTCTTTTTTTTCTTCTTTAGTTAAAACCGAGTATAAAAGCAGGGGAAGTTTTTCTTCCCTGAGCAGAATCTGCTCACTGCTAAAAAGCCGCTCTTTAAATTCTTTTAAGCTGAAAAACTG
>QBLP01000366.1 GCA_003070825.1 Halanaerobium sp.
AACTCAAACTTCGCACATAAATGACCCTTTTGCACCTTGAAATTTCAATATTTAGCAGAATTAAAATAATATGATTTTCACTGTTTTAGGCAGAAATAGGGAGATGTTCTACTAAGTTTTCTGGTAATGCCATGATAAATGCTTCTAAAAGCTGATCAAGCTGTTTTGAAGTTAATGATAATTTATCTTTAATTGTAGTAATAAAAACTTCCATCAGCATATGTATAGCCTGAATCCAGGTGATATCTGCCATTTCATCAACCAGAAGATAAAACATCTGCCCAAGTGTTCTGTCATCTGCATATTTTCTGTTTTCTACCGACAGTAACATGTATCTGGTAAAGACAATTGCTGCATGAGCTGTCATAGCATCATAAGATAAAGATCTACATTCTTTACTCAGCTTTAGATATGACTTGCAAACTTTAAAGAATACTTCTATCTCCCAGCGTTTGCCGTAGATTCTGATAACTTCTTCTTCAGTTAAGTTCATGTCAGTAGTTATTAAAGCAAGATATTCATTTCGTTTGTTGCGGTTGCGGACATAGACAATACGGGCAGGGATGGATTGTTCACCCTTGACTACAGTTACTTCCACTGATAAAAGATAGCGGGATCTGCCTCGACGTTTTCTGTTTTCTCTGAAAATCTTTGTCAATGGCTGCATCTTACCATTGTAAAGATAATGAACTTTAGTGGTCTTTTTAGCCATAGCTACTACATCATAGCCAATATTTTTAACTGCAATCAGGGAAGATGGTGAACAAAACCAGGTATCAAAAAGCACATGAGATGCTGGAATAGCTGCCTTTTTAGCAGCTTCAAGTAGTTCAAGCATAACTTTAGTAGCTTTAGTCTGAGCAAGTTTTCTTCTGGCATACCCAACAGTCCGTCTGTCAACTTCAGAAGCTTCATTAATTCGGTTTTTAGAATTCTTTGTCGAAAGCAGACAGCCATTGACTGGCAAAAAGGTGTTTCCATCTGACCAGCCTAGAGTAAGTAGTCTAAATCCAAATTTGTACTGCTTTTTTGCATGATCATATATTTTAGAGAGCAACTCAACCTTTTTGGATCTTGAACGCTCAAAGGTTGTATCATCAATAATCAGGACGTTTACCCGCTCATTATCTGTTAAATGCTCAATACTGTCATCAATGATTCTACCAGCTAAAAGAGTTGTGAACTGTATCCAGTTGATGTTGATAGATTTCATAAAGCGATAAACAGTATCTTTGGCAAAGTCTTTTTCGTTTTTTCCTGTTAAAATATCCATATACATGGAACGATTATCAAAAATTAAAGAAAACAGATAGAAAAAGATTGAAATCACTGGTATCCCTTTAGATTTATAGGCATTTGCAGCCTTTAGTACAGAAGCAACTCGATATTTTTTAAAAAAAGTTGAGACAGTAGAAAAAATTCTCTTATCATTCTGGTAAATTTGTGGTATAATTTTCATAGCATGAACCTCCGTTATGGTTTTTTGTTTGTTGCTATTCAATTATACCAAAAACGGGGGTTTCATGCTATTTTTTTGCTAGAAAATATTGAAATTTCAAGGTGCAAAAGCACTTTTACAAGTGCGAAGTTTGAGTT
>QBLP01000367.1 GCA_003070825.1 Halanaerobium sp.
TATTAACTCCTCCTCTTGTATTGTCGTTACGTCAAATCTAATAGTTTTTTTAAAAATATTAATAGTTATCATAGTTGTCAGGTTAGGAATCTGTATAAAATGCAGGAATCCCCTCCCCTGAGCTCGTAAATAGTAATTGAGAGAACCACAACTTACTAACCCAGAAAGGAAGGGATCCTAAGTTATGATTTCTCGAAATTTTCCTAATTTCCTGCTTAAACCTCTTATGAATTTTGTTCTTTTGGTTTATCTCTTTTTCTCAAAACTTTTTCATGTTGATTTTGAACCCAAAGAAAAACTTGATGATAGTTATACTAAATTTAACAGTTTTGATGATCCACTGCCTGATATTGAGTATAATAATCCTGATTATCAGGAAATTCTAGCTGAAGCTAAAGAAAATGGTGAACCAATTAAAGCTGTTAATCGCCGCAAACCACTAACTGTAGACGTTGATGGATGCTCTAAATGTGGAGCTCCCAAAAAATATCTCTACAGCTTTGGCCATGATAAAGACGGTTACCAGAAGTTTCAGTGTAAAGTCTGCGATCATCAGTGGGCTCCTGAAAAACCTGAACAAAGACCTAAAAACAGACCAACTTATCGCTGTCCCTACTGCGGTTACGCCCTTGATAAACATGTAGAACGAAAAAACTTTGTTAAGTATAGATGCCGAAATGATAATTGCTCTAAATGGAAAAATGATCATAAAAGATATAAATATCGTGCCTATGATTTTGACATTGATAATCTTGAAGTTTCAAGGCCTGATAAAGAACCTGTTAACCTTGATCATTCCCAGTATGGGCAATTCATAATCTCCAAATCTATTGACTTTTATGTCGGTCTTGGCCTTTCTTTAAGGCAGTCTAAAAGAGCTCTTAAACTGGCCTATGATGTTTCACCATCAGCTCAGACTATCCAGAATTGGACTGTTTCATTAGCCCACAGACTTGGTCCTAAAATTAAGGACCTTGATCTACCTTTATCTGGTATTGTTGCTGTTGATGAAACATATATTAAAATCAAAGGCAGCTGGCATTATCTCTTTACTGCCATTGATGGTAAGAATGGCTGTATCATCGCTCAGCATCTCTCAAAACATCGAGATACCAAAGGTGCAATCACCATCCTCAAAAGAATTATTGACCAATATCAGGGTCAGGATTTTGTCCTTGTTTCTGATATGGCACCAATATATAGAGCTGCTGTACATGCTGCTAAGGTCTTTTTAAAGACCGAGGTAGATCACAGACAGGTTAAAGGGCTTTTTACTGATGATGATAATTCAGATGAGGTTTACAGGCCCTATAAAAACATCATTGAGCGTTTTTTTGGCACCTATAAAGCTCATTACAAGCGTCATAAAAGCTTTAGTTCCTTTGATGGTGCTCTTGCTCATATAACTTTATATCAGCTATATTTTAACTACATAAAACCTCATAGCTCTTTTGATAACAAGGCTCCTCTTGTTGTTGAAGATTCAAGAGGTCAACCCATTAACTCCTGGGCTCAACTTATCAGGTGGATCAACAAAACTGATAAGTAACTAAATATCTTTACTGAGTAACTTTTCAGAAAATCATGTTTAAGT
>QBLP01000062.1 GCA_003070825.1 Halanaerobium sp.
TAAATATATAATAGAATTAATAAACCACCCAGCGCACCACTCACAGCCCCAAAACTTGCTCCAGCTGCAGCATAGTCCAGGCCGTAGGGAACTAAAAACACAACCAGGCCAACCATTGTAAACATTCTGATGAACTGCTCTAAAATTTGTGACTTGGCAGTCGGAACCATATCCTGCAGTCCCTGAAAAAAACCGCGGTAAGAAGCCATAATTGAAACTACAAATATTGCAGGAGAAATTGCAAGAACTGCATAATATGAACGGGGATCAAGAGAAAGAAATGAAATTAGTGGTTTAGCAGCTAAAGCCATAATAATTGAAACTATTAACCCCACTAAAAAGCTCATTTTTCTGGCAACTTTAAATATTTTATAGGCCTCTTTTTTCTTATCTGCTGCAATTTTATCAGCAATTAGCTTAGCAAGTGCTACTGGGATACCGGATCGTGAAACAACCAGTAAAACAGTATAAATTGGATAGGCCATCTGATAAAGCCCCATTCCTTCTGCTCCAATTATTCTGGTTAAAATTACCCGATAACCAAAACCCATTACTCTGGCAGCAAGACCAGCAGCAGTTAAAATTGCTGCTCCTTTTATAAAACTTCCCCGTTCTTTATTATCCGACATTTTTTCCACCCTTTTGACTTTCTATTTTAACAGCATTATCATCTATATTTAAAACTAAATATTTTTTAAATCTTTTAGCATTTTTAATAATTGTTTATCAATATTTTCTGGATCATCAATTTTAATCAATAACTGTGGCTTTTTTGCAGATTTAATTTTGATTTTTCTTCTGTATTTTTTGCTGAATTCAACTAATTTACTTCCATCCACCAGATCGGAACTGACAAACTGGCATCTAATTTTACCACCATCATCTTTAATTGAGTCCATATTCAATTCAGCCGCAATAAATTTCAAGCGGGCTGTATTAACCAGGCGCATCACTTCTACAGGCGGCTCTCCAAATCTATCAATAAGTTCATCTATAGTATCTAAAGCATCAGCTTCCTTTTCTATAGATTTAATTTTCTTATAGATTTCAATTTTTCTGGCCTCATATTTAATATAATCATCTGGAATATAGGCATCTAAATTAAGATCAATTTCTACCTCAATTTTATTCTGATCCTTTTTACCCTTAAGTTCTTCTATTGTTCCTTCTAATAATTTAGTATATAAAGAAAATCCAACGGCTGCAATATGTCCGCTCTGCTCAGGACCTAATAAATTACCGGCACCCCTAATTTCTAAATCACGCATTGCAATTTTAAAACCAGAACCCAGAGAAGAAAATTCTTTAATTGCTTCCAGCCTTTTTTCGGCAACTTCGGGTAAAATCCTATCCCGCTCGTAAAGTAGATAAGCATAAGCAATTCGGTTAGTACGACCAACGCGCCCTCTAAGCTGATAAAGCTGGGATAACCCCATCTTATCTGCATGGTTAATAATAATTGTATTTACATTTGGAATATCCAGTCCTGTTTCAATTATTGTTGTGCAGACTAAGATATCAAACTTATGATGATAGAAGTCATACATTATTTTTTCCAGTCGTTTTTCATTCATTTGTCCGTGAGCAACTGCAATTTTAGCCTCCGGCATTAATTTTTGAAGTTTACCTGCAGTCTGCTCAATATCCTTAACTCGATTATGAACAAAATAGATCTGACCTTGTCGAGCTAATTCTCTCCTAATTGCACTGGCAATCAATTCTTTGTTATATTCTTTAATAAAAGTCCTAATTGGATATCGATTTTCAGGAGGAGTTTCAATCAAACTCATATCGCGAACTCCAACCAGAGCCATATGCAGAGTTCTGGGAATTGGAGTTGCAGTTAAAGTTAGTACATCAACATTTCTTTTTAGATCTTTCAACTTCTCTTTATGAGTAACTCCAAAACGCTGTTCTTCATCAATGATTAATAAACCAAGATCATCAAAAATAACATCCTTAGATAAAAGCCGATGAGTCCCAATCAAGATATCTATTTCGCCCTTAATTAGTTTTTTTAGTGTCTTCCTCTGTTCAGCAGTAGTACTAAATCTACTTAACATCCCAATCTGAACCGGAAATTCTTCAATTCTCTCTGCAAAAGTATTATAATGCTGCTGAGCAAGTATAGTTGTTGGAACTAAAACTGCAGTCTGTTTGCTGTCAAGGGCCGCTTTAAATGCAGCTCGAATAGCAACTTCAGTTTTTCCATAACCGACATCACCACAGAGCAATCTATCCATCGGTTTTTTTGATTCCATATCTGCTTTAACATCTTCAATCGCATCTTTTTGATCAGGAGTTTCTTCAAAAGGAAAAGAGTCTTCAAACTCCTGCTGCCAGACATCATCTTCCGAAAACTGATAGCCGGTCAGAGTTTCTCGTTCAGCGTAAAGTTCTAATAAACCTACGGCCATTTCTTCAACAGATTTTTGAACCTTTTCTTTTACCTTTTTCCAGTCACTGCTGCCCAGTTTATAAAGTTTAGGGTTACCGGCATCTGAACCTATATACTTTTGTACAAGATGTATTTTTTCAGTTGGAACATAGAGCTTATCTTCTCCAGCATATTTAAGGACAAGATAATCTTTGTGCTGCCCCTGGATTTCTAAAGTTTTTACACCTAAATATTTACCAATACCGTGATTCTCGTGGACAACATAGTCGCCAGCTTTTAAATCATTGATACTGGAAATCTCTACTCCATCTTCAAAGTCCCCGATCTTTCTTTTTCTTTTCTGTTCATTTCCAAAAACCTCTTTATCACTGAAAACAGCGAGCTTGATATCATCAAAAACAAAACCTTCGGCCAGACTATCAGGAAAAATAACAATTCTACTTTGATCAAAATTTTCTCCAACTACCAGATTCTTTTCTTCCAAAAACATTTTAACTCTTCTTTTCTTACTGGCTGAGTTGAGTGTAATTGCAATTCGATACTTTTTCTGCAGAAGATCAATTAATTTTTCGCTAAAAAGTTCAAGTTGACCATGAAAAGGTTCTAAAGAAGATGTATCAAAATGAATATCATTTTCGGCAACCTTCCGTTGTTCAAATTCGGAATTAATATCAACTACTCGATTTTTAGTTATTTCTTTTTCAAATTCATTCTCAGAAATAAAATTATCAAGATACTCAGGAAAAACCATACCCTGCTCTAAAAGACGAGTGTGGGTCTCTATGATTTCCTGATAATATTCATGAGTAAGCTGGGTAATTTTATTTGGACGGACAGCAAAAATCAGACTATCTTCTAAATAGTCAAAAAAACTGGCTGTCTCTTCATAATAAAAAGGCAAAAACTGTTCAAATCCGGGGAAGCGGTGTTTTTCTCGCAGATCTTCCAGCATCTTTTTTGCTTTATCTCTTAAATAAGAAGCTTCTTCCGGATAATTATTCTCCGCCAGCCGTGCTACAGCTTTAGAATATGCTGTCTCCAGTCTGGGACAGGCCCTATCGACAACTTCTTCGTCAATAACAAGATTAGCAAATGGTGGAATTGTGATTTCTGCAACCTCTTTTTTAGAGCGCTGGGCAGTTAAATCAATTTTTCTTATTGAATCAACCTCATCACCAAAAAGTTCAATTCTAAAAGGCTGCTCATCTAAAAGAGTAAAGACATCAATGATTCCACCCCGAATGCTGTATTGACCAGGGGCTTCCACCATTTCCTCCCTTTTATAACCTAAAGCAAAGAGCCTCTGTCTTAAACTTTCAATATTAATTTCACTACCACTTTTAATATTTATACTTTTTTGCTGATAAATCATTTTTGGAGGTAATTTTTTAAAAACTGCAGCCGGAGTAGTTAAAATAATTTTCTTTTTCTGACCAATTGGGAAAACTAGCTCGGTGAGCACCTTTGTCCGTTCACTCATAGTAGTTAGATCTGGCATCAACTGCTCATGGGGAAGAATTTCCTCTTCTGGAAAAACTAAAAATTCATCTTTTCCAATCAAACGGATTAAATCTTCCTGCATCTGCTGCAGATAATAATTATCTGGCAAAAAGAAAACTAAGTCCTTTTCTGCTTTTTTTAGAAAATTAACTGCAAAATAGGAAATTCTACTGCCACTTAAACCGCTAATAGACTGGGCAGAAGTATTTATATTTTTCGCAATTTTTTTAAATTTTTGATTTTCTAGTAATAAATCTTTGAAATTCATCTGCATACTGCTCCTTAAACAAAAACCTTTTATTTCTACATATATTTCTTAATTTTATACTTTTATACATTTAACTCAAAAATGGCAAAATAGCCCCTACATAAAATGTACGGGCCTGTTATCCATTATATTTATTCATTGCTTTCATTATATCTTCTTTTAACATCAATTCAACTGCTGAAGCAGCATCAGCTACAACTTTTTTTGAGATATCCTCTTCTTCGCCTGCAAAAGTAGTCAGGACAAAATCAGGTACCGGAATATTTTCCGGCGGTCTACCAATGCCAATTTTTAATCTATTAAACTCATCTGTGCTCAAATTATTAATAATTGATTTAATTCCATTATGACCACCACTGCCGCCATTCTGCTTAAATCTCATCTTTCCTAAATCAAGATCTAAATCATCATGAATAACAAGCAGATCTTCAGCTTCTATCTCAAAATAGTCAAGCAGCCTATATATTGGCTGACCACTTTTATTCATATATTTCATTGGTTGAAAAAGAATAACTTTTTCTCCACCTAAAAAGAAATCGCCAACAAGGCCATCGAACTTATAACTGCTCTTAACTTTAAATCTGTCTGCCAATTCTGAAATAACCATAAATCCTATATTATGTCTGGTTTTCGCATATTTTTCACCAGGATTTCCAAGACCAGCAATTACTTTCAAACTTTAAACCTCCAATAATAAATTGAAGCGCAGCTGACTAAGCCGCGCCCAATTTCTTTACTAAAATTATTCCTGTGGTTCTTCCTCTTCTTCTGCTTCTTCGCCTTCTTCTTCCTCTTCTTCGCCAATAACTTCTGGCTCTAAGAATTCCTCTTCCTCTTCTTCTACCTCTTCTTCGATAAGTTCAGTAGGAGTAACAACAGTTACAATAACTTCGTCACTGTCAGTTACAAGGTCAATTCCTTCAGGAAGATCCAGGTCAACAACAGATAAAGACTGTCCAACCTCAAGTTCAGAAATGTCAATAGTAATTTCTTCTGGAATTTCAGCAGGTAATGCATCAATTTCAATTTCGCGTAATAACTGCTGTAATACTCCACCGTCACGAACACCAACAGCTTCTCCTTCTAAATGCATTGGTACAGAAACAGTGATCTTTTCGTCCATAGAAATAAACTGAAAATCTACATGCAGCAGATTTTGCTTAATAACATCTTTCTGATAATCTTTAATGATTACAACCGCTTCATCCTCTTCTCCATCTTCTCCGACAAAAGTCAGATCAAAGATAGCATTAGAATGGAGAAGCTTTTCAATATCCAGTGGATCTACTTTAATAGATCTTGGTTCATTTCCTCTTCCATAAACAACACCTGGGATAAGTCCGTTTCTTCTTATTTTACGGGCTACTCCCTTTCCAGTTTCAGTCCTTAGTTCAGCTTCAATAGAATGTCTCTCCATGACTATCCTCTCCTTGCATAAATTAAATTTTAAGCCAGATTAACTGCTTACACTGGCAGGTCTGCGTTAAATAAGACATAACAAATTTTATTATAACATCAAAGCTCAGTTTGAGCAAGTGTTTTAGAAAAATTATTTAAAATAATACACTAACAGATAAATCTTTAAAAATACGGTCAATAGCCTCTCCAACCAGAGGAGCAACAGAAAGCACTTCCAGATTATCAAGATCATGGTCTTTCTGAGCAATTGTATTAGTAACAATAATTTTGGTAATTGGCGCTTCTTTTAGACGTTCAACTGCAGGGCCTGAAAATAAGGCGTGAGTTCCACAAGCATAAACTTCCTTAGCACCTTTATCTTTAAGAACTTCAGCTGCTGCAGAAATAGTTCCAGCTGTGTCAATGATATCATCAAGCAGTATCACATTTTTACCATCAACTTCTCCAATTACATTCATAACTTCAGCCACATTTGGTTTGGGCCTTCTTTTATCAATAATCGCCATTGGAATATTTAAACTTTCAGCAAAAGAGCGCACTCTTTTTACCGAACCAACATCCGGAGCAACAGCAATCAGATCAGACCGATCAAAATCCTTAAAATAATCAACCATAATCGGTGAGGCGTAGAGATGGTCAACTGGGATATCAAAAAAGCCCTGGATCTGAGGTGCATGAAAGTCAATTGAAAGTACTCTTCTGGCACCTGCCTGGGTTAGTAAATTGGCCACCAATTTAGAAGTGATTGGATCTCTTGGTCTTGCTTTTCTATCCTGGCGCGCATACCCATAATATGGTATCACCGCAGTAATTCTTCGGGCAGATGCCCTTCTTAAAGCATCAATAATCACCAGCAGTTCCATCAGATTCTCATTAACAGGAGGTGATGTAGGCTGCACAACAAAAACATCAGCTCCCCTTACAGTTTCATAAGTGCGAACACCAATTTCCCCATCTTTAAATCTAGTTACATCTGCATTAACCAATTCCGTCCCCAGATAATCGCAGAGATCCTGAGCTAATTCAGGGTGAGAATTACCTGCAAATATTTTTAACTGTTCACTATAACTGGACATTTTTTGACCCCCTGGCTTATTTTTTAATTTTCCTGCTTAGATTTTGGATTATATATTCGAGCAGGAACGCCCATTACTGTATCACCAGAATTAATATCTTTTGTAACTACTGATCCAGCAGCTGTCTTAGCCCTGTCACCAATTTTAAGTGGCGCAATTAAAATAGAATCACTGCCGATGAAGACATCACTACCAATTTCAGTCTTAAATTTATTTTCTCCATCATAATTCGCAAATATTGTACCGGCTCCGATATTTGTTCTTTCACCAATTTCGGCATCTCCAGCATAACATAAATGAGGAACCTTAGCTCCATTTTTAACTGTAGTCTTTTTAAGCTCTACAAAATCACCAATTTTACAATTAGCTTCTACTGTAGAACCCGGTCTTAGATAAGCAAAAGGCCCAACATTAGTTCCAGCTCCAACTTTACTTTCCTTTATAATAGTATTTGAAAGGATTTCAACATTTTCCCCTATAACTGCATCTTTCAATTTGCAGTTTGGATTAATGGTAGTGTTTTGAGCAATTTTAGTTTTTCCTTCCAGATAATTAAAAGGATAAATTGTAACATCCTTTGCTATCTCCACCTCAGCATCTATGTATGTAGTATCTGGATCAATAATTGTTACTCCATTTGCCAGATGTTTGTCAGCTATTCTGCCTCTTAATATTTTTTCGGCCTCTGCCTGCTGTTTACGAGTGTTAATCCCTATAATTTCATCAGAATCCTCGACAGTATATGTATTTATTTTTTTATTTCTAGTTACAGCAAATTCTATAATATCAGTTAAATAATATTCCTGCTGAGCGTTATTATTATTCATATTTGCCATAAAATCTCTCAACAGGGCACTATCGATACAGTTTACCCCACTATTAATTTCACTGATCTGCTTTGTTTCTGAATCAGCATCTTTTTCTTCTACAATTGCAGTTAAATTACCAGCCTCATTCTTAACGATTCTTCCATATCCTTCAGGATCATCAAAAATAGCCGTCATAACTGTTAAATCAGAATTGCTCTGCTTATGTTCTTTAACAAATTCTGCAATAGTCTCTTTTCTTAATAAAGGAGTATCTCCATAAAGAATCAATACCGGACCCTCATAATCTGCAAAAAAACTTTCAGCCTGTTTTACAGCATGACCGGTACCTAATTGTTCTGACTGTATTACATAATTTAAATCCCATTTATTTAAATCTTCCAATTCAGACTGAACCTCTTCTTTTTGATGTCCAATCACATTAACTATTTTACTATTTAAACCATCTAAAGTATTTAAGACATGCTTAATGATTGCCTTACCGGCAACTGGATGTAATACCTTAATTTTATCTGATTTCATTCTGGTTCCCTTACCGGCAGCCAGAATAATACTTAAAAGATCTGCCATCTATAATTTCCTCCTTTAAATAAGGAATAAATAGTCGTTTGTATAATGTCTAAGGCCCGAAATAACAGGGCTCATGACATAAATTTTTGGTGACTTCCTCCTTAAGATATGGTATAATATAGTTAGAAATACTAAAAATACCACACACTAAAAGGAGGAAATCATAATGTCTTTTAATTCTAAAAAGCAATTGTCTTTCGGTGATCTTTATGAACAGGCCAAAGATTGGGCTCAAAATGATAAACCTCAATTCCTTGAAATGCTCGATCAATATCTTGATTTATCTGAATTTATTCCTGCCAGTTTCTACACTGCTTACTATAAATATTTTGGTAGAAAAAGAGAATACGGTCTGGAATCAATGCTTTCTGCCTTTATCCTGCAAAAAATATTAGGAATTCCAACTCTTGTGCTCTTAGTTAATATTTTTGCTTTAAGCAGTGACTTAAGAGATTTCTGTGGTTTTAAATCTGTGCCTGATATCTCTCAGTTTTCTCGTTTTAAGACCAAGTTTGAAGATAATTTGGAAGAACTTTTTTATCATCTTGTTGATGTCACTGAACCTCTTTGCAGAAAAATTGATCCTCTAAAATCTGATCTTTTCATTTATGATACAACTGGCTTTGAACCCTATGTGACTGAAAACAATCCTAAATACATAAACAATATCATGGATCGGGTATAATTAATTAAACAGTTTTTTCTC
>QBLP01000368.1 GCA_003070825.1 Halanaerobium sp.
TCTAATTACCCTGTTAGTTGCTCTTGTTCTAGCCATAGCTTTGAGGTCTTTATCGCTACCGCTAATCATACGGTTACAATCCTGCGGACTTGCTTCCCCATACTCTATATACGGCCTGTTATCTGGTGAACTTTCCTTCCACAACAAGGCTTTGTATTCAAAGTGTCTTTTGTTATAATCCATATTGACTGCTTCCAGCTGAATACTAACTGGTGGATCATCACTTTCGTGTGCATTTCTCTTTAATCCGCTGCTTGTTACATAAGCATTACTTCCTAATACGGTTAAATCACCAAAGAAAGGATCTAATCCATATTGTGCTGCAATATAAGCTAACTGCTGCTTGTCCTGACTGGATAATTTCTGCGGCCATAATCCTTCACTTTCACCTTTTTGTACTAATTCTTTTGATTTATCAGCAACATTCACAACATCATTTGCCACTATTTACCCCTCCTATACTGTTTTAACCTTAAAACTTTCCCCTCGGTCCACTACTTTTAAACCTTCCACAAATTCGCCAGTTTCAGTATCTACAACTCTGCCATCATCTAAAATTTTATACTGCCCGCTATCTTTAACAATTTTCTTGAGTGTCCGCTTATCAACATCTTCCTTTACTCTTACAGCATCAGGTATTCTGTCTTTGACGGTATCTAGTAATTCATCTTCATACTGCCATTTAGGCCGTCTTTTTCTAAACTGTAGCTTACCGAATGGTAATGAATGAGTTTTCATTGTAGGATCTTCTTCTCTTAACTGTTGAGCATACTCAAATAACATATTCTTAAAGTTATTAATCTGCTTTTCTAATGAAGAAGTTTCTTTATCCAGCCAGCTGTTAACCTGGTCTATCTGTCTTTGAGCAAGTGCTTCTTTTTCCTCCACCTGATCCTCTAATTCTTTAATCTTCTGCAAGGCCCAACAAGCCTTATCATCATCATCTACAACAAATCTTTCCTGTTCTTCTTCCTCCTGGACTTCCTTTTCAACTGCTTCTGCTGTCATCTTATTCCTCCTTTAATATTTTATTCCCTAACTGCAATAACTTCTGTTACAATGTGGACAACCAGTTACTAATGAAGTTTTTGCTTTTTCAACTGTAACTCCAGTAGTATATTCATTCCCATTTCCATTAATTGAAGTTTCTGGCTCATAAATATTTTTATGACACTTCCAACACACTCCATTATCAGGTGCAAAATGTGGAGAGTTTGTTTTCTTAGCAAATGCTTTTTGAGCAGCTATTGCTTTTTCTTTGTTATATTCACTCATCTTATTCCTCCTTATTATAATTGTAAACTACTGGCTAATAAATAGCCTAAAATCTACCAATACAAAACCTGTAGGTATTAAAAAACATCTTCATAGGTTACCTCTAAACCTCTATTCTGTAAGATGCTTAATATTTTATTTATTTCACTTTGCTTGAAATCAGTTTTGCCATTAATTTTATTCGACATACTTTTATAATCAATTCCTATCATTTCTGCTGTTTTTCCTTCTGTTAATCCTGCTTCTACTATTTTACCTTTTAATTTATAATTTGTTCCCATAAAAGTGGAATTTCACCTCCGATTAAT
>QBLP01000369.1 GCA_003070825.1 Halanaerobium sp.
GCCGTCACATCAAACTGCTGCATTAAATTTCCTCCTTTTCTAATATTTATACTATAAAAAGTATATCATAGAATAATTTGGAAATAAAGTAAAATAATTATTTTATAATAAAAAAAGAACAGCTCCCAAAAAAAAGAGGATAACTGCTCATAATATTTCAGTTTAGTATCTTCATTAATATTTAAGTATCACTTACACACTGTTGATGTTTTTCTCGCTTTTCCCACTGTTACAACTGTTTGAGTTTTTAAGCTTATCAATTTATTTACCCAAGCAGCATTTCTTATATTTTTTGCCACTGCCGCAGGGACAGGGATCATTGCGTCCAACCTGCTCCCCTTTAACAACTGTCTGTTCACCTACTGAGCCGTCCTTATTCTTTTTTGGTAGAGGCTGCAGGTGCTTTTTCTCTTCCTCAAACAATTCATCGGGAGTATGGCCTTTGAGAATCCACATCCTGGTATTGTTGTGCAGATCATTCAGCTGGCTTACAAACTCATCGGTCTGTTTATCATTTTCAAACTCATAACTACTGGCAAAATCCTGCAGCATAGACATAGAACTAAAATCATTTTTAATATCGAGCATCATTTCCCAGAGTATATCATCAGCCTCAGGCTCAGATATTGAAAAATCATTGATCAGCATTTTTTTGAATTTACGCTGCACAGAATTCAATTTTTCCTGTTCATTTCTGCCAGCATAAAGTATTTCTTTTTTTCGTGGTAAATAATAATCTACATTTGATCTCATCTCAATTTCATCAATTATATCTTCCGGGCTAATAACTCCAGGATCAATGTAATAATAACTGTAGCGTTCAATTTTATCAGTTGAGCGATATGTTTCAATTATTAATTCTCTCAGATTTAAATAATCTAAGCTTCCTTCTTTATCATAATATTTCTCATAAAAATTATAAATTTCTATTCCACCTAAGGCACCATAATAAACCAGGAGACCACTGACAAAAGTTATGATCTCTTTATTATTCTTAATCTGTTCTTTAAACTCAGCTTCATTTATAATTTCCTCGATTTGTTCTGCTATATCAGCAGGAATTCTGACAGAAGTTTCTTCTTCATCATCTATTAGATCAAGAATACCCCTGTAGTAAAAATTATATAAAGCTTCTGGTAAAACATCTCTAAAACTGACCGCCACTCGCTTATTTTCTGGCTGTACTTGGATTACCTTTTCCAGAAATTTAATATTTCTTGGAAGTTGATGCTTCAGCCAGTTTTTTAGCTGAGCTTTAATTCGTTCAGTAAGAGCTTCGATTAACTCAGCCTTATTTAACTGACTGATTCCCCCAAACTGCCAGTACTGTCTGATTTCAGTTAGTTCATTTTTAGTTAAAGTCGATAAGAAATCTTTTAAATTCTGCTGCGGCATATTTTAGCCCCCCTGTATTTGTTGAAATAATTTATTTATATCTCTATTATACAACTTTAAGTCATAATTAGTAAAACAGTTAAAAAAATGCCCTAATGAAAGGGCATTAATTAATAGTTTATTATTCTATTTATTTTGGTAAAAATTGGTTCCATAAACGGTGGATGTACATTAGATATGATTTAATG
>QBLP01000370.1 GCA_003070825.1 Halanaerobium sp.
TCTTTGTAGGTTGCGTTTCTAATTGTTTTTCAGCCTACATGAGTAAATATTTGCCCATGTCTGGCAATTCTAGTCGGCATTACACAATCAAACATATCTATTCCATGATAAATCCCCTCAATTAAATCTTCGGGAGTTCCAACTCCCATTAAATAACGGGGCTTGTCTTTAGGCATTAGAGGAGTCGTGTGCTCTAACATTTTATACATTTTTTCTTTTGGCTCTCCCACACTTAAACCACCAATTGAATAACCTGGAAAATCAAGCTTGGTTGTTTCTTCAACACTCTGCTGTCTCAATTCTGGATAAACACCAACCTGGATTATACCAAATAAAGCCTGGCCTTCTGCACTTTCCATTTCTTTTTTGCATCTTTCTGCCCAGCGTAAAGTTCTATTTAAAGAGTTTTCTACATACTCTTTCTCAGCTGGATAAGGTGGACATTCATCAAATGCCATCACAATATCAGAACCTAAATTCTGCTGGATCTGCATTGATTTTTCAGGAGAAATAAAGTGTTTTGAGCCATCTAGATGTGATTGAAAATAAACACCTTCTTCTTCAATTTCTCGTAAATTTGCCAGTGAAAAAACTTGAAAACCTCCACTATCAGTTAAAATTGGGCGATCCCAATTCATAAATCGATGGAGACCTCCAGCCTTAGCAATTAATTCATCACCAGGTCGTAAATAAAGATGATAAGTATTACCAAGTATAATTTGGGAGCCAATTTCTTTTAATTCTCTAGAAGACATGGCTTTAACTGTAGCCTGTGTTCCTACCGGCATGAAAATCGGTGTTTCGATTTTACCGTGGTCAGTTGTAATTTCACCCAATCTTGCCTCTGATTTCTTATTTTCTTTACGTAATTCAAAATCAAACAAACTAATCTTCCTTCCTATTTAAGATCAACATTGCATCTCCAAGGCTGAAAAATCTGTATTTGTCTTCTACAGCCTTTTTATAAGCTGACAAAATAAAGTCTTTACCAGCTAAAGCTGAAACAAGCATTAATAACGTGGATTTAGGTAAATGAAAATTAGTAATTAACGAATCAATTACTTTAAACTCATAACCTGGATAAATAAAAATATCGGTCCAACCTTTATATTCACTTAACCCACCATCTTGAGCAGCAGATTCTAAAGTTCGAGTAACTGTAGTACCAACTGCAATTACTTTACTGCCTCTAGCTTTAACTTCTTTAATTTTAGCAGCCGTTTCTGCAGAGATTTCTGCATATTCCTCATGCATTTCATGATCTTCTATTTCTTCACTTTTTACAGGTCGAAAAGTCCCCAGACCTACATGAAGTGTTATATAATCCAAAATAATACCATAGTCCTGGAGCTCATTTAAAAGATTCTCTGTAAAATGAAGACCTGCTGTTGGAGCAGCAGCAGAACCTTTCTTTTTGCTGTAAATAGTTTGATAACGCTCAGGATCATCTAATTTTTCATTGATATATGGAGGAAGGGGCATTTCTCCTAGCTGATTCAAAATCTCTTCAAAATCATAATTGTTTTCATCCCAGCTGAATTCAACAATTCTACCACCAAAATCAGTATATTCCACAAC
>QBLP01000371.1 GCA_003070825.1 Halanaerobium sp.
TAGAGTCAATTGCCTATCAGAGCAGGGATGTTTTAGAAGCAATGGAAGCAGATTCTGGAATTGAGCTAAAGAAGATGAGAGTAGATGGGGGAGCGGCAATGAATGACTTTTTGATGCAGTTCCAGGCAGATATTTTAGGTTCTGAGGTGGAAAGACCAGAAATTAATGAGACAACAGCTCTGGGAGCAGCATATCTAGCTGGCTTAGCTGTAGGATACTGGGAAAATAAAGAAGAACTTATTGAGAAGTGGAAAAAAGATAAAGATTTTAAATCGGAAATGTCGGAGGCTAAACGAGAGAAATTATACAGGGGCTGGAAAAAAGCAGTTGAGCGTTCTAAAAATTGGTCAGAGGAATAATTAATATTTAAGCTAAAAACTTAATCACAGCTGGGTTGAAGAGATCCAGCTGTGAAAATTATCAAATTTTTATATTATTTTAGGGGGGAAATTCATTGAATAAAAAATATGATGTGATTATTATTGGAGCTGGAATTTCTGGCTGTGCGGTTGCCTGGAAATTAGCCAGATATAATCTTGATATTTTATTATTGGAGAAGGAAGCAGATGTGGCAACAGGTACTACCAAAGCTAATACAGCAATTATCCATGCAGGTTATAATGCAGATCCTGATAAATTAAAGGGTCATCTAAACGTAAAAGGTAACCAGGGTATTAGAGAAGTAGCAAAAAAGCTAAATATACCATATGAAGAAATAGGATCACTTGTGGTAGGTTTGGAAGATGACAATTTAAGTGTAATTGATGAATTATATGAAAAGGGATTAAAAAATAATGTGCCGAATATGGAGATTGTGGGGAAAGAATGGTTAAGAGAACATGAACCAAACATTTCTCCTAAAGCTGTGAAAGCACTCTGGGCACCAACAGCAGGAGTGATTACTCCCTGGGAAGCTGCTCTGGCAATGGCGCAGAACGCTGTAGCTAATGGAGCGGAAGTTAAACTTGAAACTGCAGTTGAAGATGTAATGACTGAGGATGGAAAAGTAGTTGGTGTTAAAACCAATCAGGGTGATTTTGAGGCGGATTATGTAGTAAATGCAGCAGGTTTATATGCAGATGAAATTGCAAAAATGGTAGGAATTGAGAAGATTAATATTACTCCCCGCAAAGGTGAATATTATATTTATGATCACGCCAAAGACTTTGCAGTAAATCATGTTGTTTTTCCTGTTCCAACCCCGATAAGTAAAGGGATTGTAGTAACTCCAACAGTTGAAAACAATCTCTTGATTGGACCTACTTCTCATAATGTAAAAAGTAAAACTGATCTTGCAACAACCAGAGAAGGTTTAAAAGAAGTTTATGAAGGAGCCAAAAAGCTTTATCCCAGTCTGGATTTAAGAGATACAATCCGAGTTTTTGCCGGGCTAAGAGCAGCAGATGATAGTGAAGACTTTGTGATCGAAGCTGCAGAAAATGTTAAAGGTTTTGTAAATGTTGCTGGTATTCAATCTCCTGGTTTGGCCTCATCAACAGCTATTGCTGATTATACAGCAGAAATTCTTGCTGATGAAGGATTAAAGCTCTCTGAGAAAAAGGATTATATTGAAACCAG
>QBLP01000372.1 GCA_003070825.1 Halanaerobium sp.
GAATTAAATTAGCTGTTTCAGTCACAAAATAGTAGAGCGGTTTCAGCTGTTTTAACTGTTCTGCTGTCACTAGCTCCTCTCCATACTTTAACTGTAGAGCTGGAATCACACTGCATAGATCAGCATTACCACAGCGCTCACCCAGGCCGCCAACTGTTCCCTGAAAATGGACAGCTCCTTCTTCGTAAGCTGCCAGAGAATTAGCAACAGCCAGGTTACCATCATTGTGGGCATGGATCCCAATTGGCACCTCAAATTTACCTCTGATTTCCTGCATAACTTTTGTCACCTGTGAAGGCAGCATGCCCCCATTGGTATCACATAATACAAGCAGTTCAGCTCCAGCCTCAGCTGCTGTTTTAATTACCTCCAGTGCATAATTAGAATTATTAAAGTAGCCGTCAAAAAAATGCTCGGCATCAAAGAAAACCCTTAAGTCATTTTCTTTTAAAAATGAAATGGTATCTTTGATCATTGCCAGGTTTTCTGCCAGTGAAATCTGCAGTGCCTCCTGTACATGGAGATCCCAACTTTTGGAAAAAATAGTGACATATTCTACTCCTGCATCCAGCAGTTTTAAGATATTTGGATCTTCCTCTACCTTCATATTAGGTCTTCTACTTGAGCTAAAGGCAGTTATTTTAGCATTGTCTAAATCCATATTTTGTACTTCTTTGAAATATGCTTCATCTTTTGGATTTGAACCAGGCCAACCACCTTCGATAAAATCAATCCCGAAGCGATCAAGCTGTCTTGTAATTTTTAATTTGTCATCTAAAGAAAGAGCAATTCCTTCTCCCTGTGAACCATCTCTTAAAGTTGTATCATAAAGTGTTAATCCCATTTTGCATCACTACTCACCTTCTTCATTGCTTTTGAGAGTTTTAACCAAATAATCTCCAACTTCGTCTGTGTTTAAGTCTCCTCCTTGATCTGCTGTCACCATATTGTTTTCTAAAGCACTTTTAACTGCTGCTTCTACCTTTGGAGTTAAGTTACCATATCCGAGTTCTCTCAGCATCATTCCAGCTGCTAAAACTGCTGCCAGTGGGTTAGCAATATTCTGGCCTGCAATGTCCGGTGCACTTCCGTGGACGGGTTCGAACATTGAAATACTGTCTGGGTTAATATTACCGGAAACAGCCATTCCCATTCCTCCCTGCAGCTCAGCCCCTAAATCGGTGATTATATCACCAAAAATATTGCAGGTCACAACTACATCAAAAATCTCAGGGTTGCGGACCATCTTCATCGTCATTGCATCAACCAAAAAGTGATTCTGCTCTACCTCGGGATAATTTTTACCCATCTCTTTAAAGGAGCGCTGCCAGAGGTTGTGGGCATAAGTCAGAACATTACTCTTATCACAAACTGTCAATTTAGGTTCTCTACCAAATTTCTGGGCGTATTCGAAGGCATATTTAATCACTCTATCCACACCTTTACGGGTAGAAATCATCTCCTGGGTTGCCACCTCATCCGGAGTATCCTTTTTGAGGAAACCGCCGATACCGGCATAAATTCCTTCGGTGTTTTCTCGAACTACAGTAAAGTCAATATCCTCCAGCCCCTTAC
>QBLP01000063.1 GCA_003070825.1 Halanaerobium sp.
GGACCGGGACTGGCTTAGTTTGAAAAAATTATAATGGAAATAAATAATATATTGGAAATAATAAAACTACCCTAATAAATAAATTTGATCCATAAATTCTATTTTAAATCTGGCTGGAGTATTTTCTTTTGCTGCTGCTTTTTCGCCGGCAAGAGAGTAATAATAGACTGCTGTTTTAGCTGCTTCAAATAAAGATAGACCTGAGTTTTTGGCTGTTGCAGCAAAAACCGCCAGAGTTGAGCCCAGCATACAGCCAGTACCCACAACTTCTCCCATTAGTGGGTGACCTCGATTTATTTCTGCCAGCTGACTGCCCTCAGCAATTAAATCTGTGTCCGAACTGACCACAACAGCTGTATCCAATCTCTGAGCCAGCAGCGATGCATTTTCTGCTATCTCTTCATATTCTCCTATCGACTCTACACCTTTAACCTCCGCTGTCTTCCCGGCCAGTAAGGAAATTTCTCCTTTATTTCCTTTGATCAGGGCTATTTTTAACTCAGACAATATTTGTTGAGCAGCATCAGTTCTAAATTTCGTAGCTCCAACTCCAACCGGATCTAAAATGATGGGGATCTCCAGTTGATTTGCTCTCCTTCCAGCCTGCAGCATCGATTCCAGCTGAATGGAAGAAATTGTACCCAGGTTCAGAACTAAAGCAGAAGCATTTTCCACCATCTGAGCTGACTCTTCTGCTGCCGGGGCCATCACCGGCAGAGCTCCCCAGTTAAGTGTTAGATTAGCACAGTCATTAACAGTTACATTATTGGTAATATGATGAATTAATGGTTTTTCTGAATTGATCGTCTTTTTTATTAGCTTCCAGTTTTGAGAGAATTCTGCTGCAGTTTTATTATTTTCTGCTGACAATTTAACGCCCTCCTCTGTCTTTTTGCCTCTCTGATAATTTTTTTAAATTCTAGAGCCTCATTTTCTATTCTTTCCGCCTTTGTCAGAGCTGTGATCACCGAAATACAATCAGCTCCATTTTTAATTACCTGAGCCGCATTGTTTTTATTCAGGCCTCCAATTGCTATCAGCGGTAAATCAGTATTTTTTCTAATTTCAGCCAATTTCTGCAGGCCAATTCCATTTTTATCTGGGTTAAGCTGCTTAGATTTAGTTTCAAAAATTGCTCCCACTCCCAGATAATCAGCACCATCATCCTCAGCAGCTGTGATTTCCTGATTGAGCCAGGCAGAAAGGCCAATAATTTTATCCGGCCCCAGGATTTTGCGAGCAGACCGCAGAGGCAGGTCGCTCTGCCCCAGATGAACCCCATCTGCATCTAGAGCCTGGGCCAGATCTACCCGATCATTGACTATAAAATTAATTCCATACTGGCGGCATATTTTTTTAACCTGCTTTCCCAGCTGGAATTTTTCTCTCAAAGACAGATTTTTTTCCCGCAGCTGAATTACATCCACTCCGGCAGCTGCTGCTTCTTTAACAACTTCTATAGATTTTCTGCCTGCTGATAAACTTTCTTCTGTAATTAAGTAAAGATCCCAGTTTAACATTTTTATTTTTACCTCCTCAGATATTTTCTCTTACTGCTAGATAAACTTAAGAGAACTAATAAGTGGATTATCACTCTGCTGCTGATTATTACTCTGATTTTGAAGCTGCCAGAGATGATTAACCGGGCTATTACCCTGACCAACAGGAAAATAATTTTTGATGGCTCCGGTGATAAACTCTTTTGCCTGTCCCACTGCTTTTTCCATCTTCATTCCCCGGGCCAGATTGGAAGCAATTGCAGCGGACAGTGTACAGCCCGTCCCGTGAGTATTGCTGCTTGGAATATAATCTGCTTCAAATTCAATAAACTGACTGCCATCATAGAGCAGATCACCAGCCTTCTGCAGCTTCTTTTCTTTACTGCTGTGGCCGCCTTTAATCAGAACATAGCTGCTGCCGTATTTGATCAATTCTTCTGCCAGATAATGAGGATCAACAGCTTCTTCTGGAGCAGCTCCGGTCAGCACCCGGGCCTCATGCAGATTGGGGGTAATAATTTCTGCCAGTGGAAAAAGTTTTTCCTGATAGGTCGTTACTGCTTCTGGTTCTAAAAGCAGATCTCCACTGGTGGCTACCATAACCGGATCCACTACCAGATTGGAAAGGGAATATTCTTTGATTTTTAGAGCTACTTCTGCAATAATTTTACTATTGGCCAGCATCCCAGTTTTCAGGGCAGAAAACTCTATATCTCTTAAAACTGATTCCAGCTGAGAAGCTACAGCTGTCACAGAAAGAGTTTTAACATCCTGAACTCCCAGAGTATTCTGAGCTGTAACTGCAGTAATTACAGAAGCACCATAAACCTGATGAACAGTCATCGTTTTCAAATCAGCCTGAATTCCGGCACCACCACCAGAATCAGAACCGGCAATTGTTAACACCTTTTTCAAATTTATCAGCTCCTTTTGTTCGCTTAATTTAATTAACCAATCTTAAAATTTATTCAGTCATTTTTCTATCTTTAAGTATTAGTTTAAATCTTCAATAAATGTTAAGCTGTCAGCCTTTTCCACAGCTTTTAAGAATAAATAGGCAATAACTGCCCCTCCAGCTGCACTCAAGGAAAAAGGAATGACAAAGAAAAAGACTGCAGAACTGCTGCCCATCAAAAAGCGGGCAATCGGATAGGCGGCTACTGCTCCCAGGAGGCCTGTACCAATTAACTCTCCTGCCAGTGCCCAGCGCTGTTCTTTAAACTTTTGATAAAGCAATCCGGCTATTAAGGCCCCAATCATACTGCCCGGAAAGGCCAGCAGAGAACCGGTGCCGAGCATATTTCTGAGCAGAGAGATTGCAAAAGCGTTCCAGACTGCATAGGCCGGTCCCAGCAAGACTGCTGATAAAATATTGATTAAATGTTGAACCGGAAAAGCTTTGGCAACTCCCACCGGAATATAGATTAGGTGTCCGGTCATTGTTCCCAGAGCAATTAAGAGTGCTGAAAAAGTTAATTTTTTATTATTCATTCTGATCATCGACTAATTTCATCGCACAAAAAGAGCCGCACATTGTACAGGCATCCTCGTCCTTTAATACCCGATTATGTTCTTTTCTTGATTCTCTCAATTTATCCGGGGCCAGAGCCAGTTCAATCTGTCTTTCCCAGTCCAATTTTTTTCTGGCAGCAGCCATTTTTCTATCTTTTTCTTTGGCTCCTTTAACTCCTTTAGCTATATCTGCCGCGTGGGCTGCAATCTTACTTGCAATTACACCTTCTTTCACATCTTCAATGTCAGGTAAACCTATATGTTCAGCTGGAGTAACATAACATAGAAAATCAGCTCCCGCCGCAGCAGCTGCTGTACCACCAATTGCTGCAGTAATATGATCATAACCGGCTGCAATATCCGTAACCAGAGGCCCCAGTACATAAAAAGGTGCTTCTTTGCAGAGTTCCTTCTGCAGTCTGATATTTGTTTCAATCTGATCATAAGGTAGATGGCCCGGTCCTTCTACCATCACCTGAACTTCAGCTTCTCTTGCTCGATCAACGAGTTCCCCCAGAACTAAAAGCTCATGGATCTGCGCTCTATCTGTTGCATCTGCCAGTGAGCCAGGTCTTAATGCATCTCCCAGACTTAAAGTAACATCCTTTTTATAACAAATTTCTAATAAGCGGTCATAATATTCATAAAGAGGATTTTCCTGATTATTATGCAGCATCCAGGCTGCCAAAAAAGAGCCTCCCCGGCTGACAATATCAGTTACTCTGCCTTCAGCTGCCAGGTGCCGGAGAGTTTCTAATGTCAGACCACAGTGAACAGTAATAAAATCTACACCCTCTTCCACCTGCTTTTCAATCACTTCAAATAACTTTTCAACTTCCATTTCTATTATTCCCCTGCCGGATTTAACCGTTTCCACAGCCGTCTGATAAATTGGAACTGTACCAACTGGAACTTCAGCTTTTTTTAGGATTGCCTCTCTGGTTTCTTCAATTTTATCTCCTGTAGAGAGATCCATTACTGCATCTGCACCTGCCGCAACTGCCGCTTTAAGTTTTTCTAATTCATTCTCAAGCTGATCATAGTCTTCAGATGTTCCAAAATTGGCATTTACCTTTGTTTTCAGGCCCTTGCCAAAAGCAACAGCATTTAAATTTCTGTGATTTACATTTGCCGGAATTACAACTTTCCCCTCCGCTATTTGCTTTCTAATAAATTCTGCACTAATACTTTCTTTATCTGCAGCCTGCTTCATTTCTGCAGTTATTTCTCCTTTTTTTGCTCTTGTCACCTGGGTCATATTTGTCATCTCCTTATAATTTTGCCTTAATTAGATTCTAAATTCAGATCTCTACTTCCTAAAATTAAACTTTTACATATAAAAAAACACAGCCCCCAACTAAGGAAACTGTGTTTATAAGTGCAATAATTATTTAAATAATTACCACTGCACAACTCCCTTCGCTGGTATTATCCAGATCAGGTCCAAAGGGTCAAAGCGTCTGCTTTATCTCAGCCGTAGGGCTCCCCTGTCAGTATTCAATTGTCTAAAATAATTTAATTCTTATTTTCCAGTGCCTTCATTACAATTAAGAGCACAATATAGGTTATTATAGTGGTTGGAATCAAAAATGTTGCATTATAAATTGTGGAATAAACCCAGACATTCTGGCCTTCCGGGGCATAACTCCCAAAAAAGATAACTCCTGATAAAATGTGAACTACCAATCGCAGAGCACCGGCAACAAGTACCGCCCAGAACATTCTCAGCGGTTGAATAATTCCATTTTTTCTGATCTTAAACATTCCTGCTACCCCTAAAACCATATAAGGTAAAGGATAATCCATAATCAGCTGTACCGGGTGGATAATATAGGCTCCAAACATCAGCTGCAGCAGTCCATAGGCCAGTCCACTAAACATACCGGCACCAGCTCCCCAGCGAAAGGCAATCACTAAAACAGGCAGCATCTCCAAACTGATGGAACCACCCTGAGGCATCCGCCAGAGTTTGAGAAAATTAAGCACCACTGCTAAAGCCACCGCAACTCCAATCTCAGCCAGCATTCTTGTTGAAAATTTATTCTGCATAATAAAAACCCTCCTGATTTGTGAGGAACAAACCGGAGGGTTTAAGATCTTTATATAGCTACCTACGCCTGCATTACCAGGATCAGGTCTGTGGGTCGATGATTACTCATCCTCTCAGCCTCCAGTTTGGCTCCCCAGTCTTTAGTTTTAAAATCTAGTCATGTAGAGATCTCTATCTAGCTGTATTATACAATAGAAATTGAGATTAATCAAATAAAATCCTGATACTTCTGTTTCCCGGACAAAAATCTCATAATTACAACATCCTTTTTATCTTCATTGATTAAATAAAAGGCATTGTCTAAATCATTATAAGCCTGTTTCGTAATTTTTAAGCTATAATCATTCTTTTCCATACTTTTCCCTTAGTTCTGAGAAAACCTCTTCGCCATCCAGTAATTCTGCCCCATCTTTTATTTCATTTTCTGCTTCTGCTAATTTCTGATATAAATCTAATTTAGCAATTGATCTATCATAAGTCTCAACACTCATTACAACAAGATCTCCATATCCGTTTTTAGTAATAAAAATTGGTTCATTACTTTGGTGACAGATTTCAGATATTTCTTTAGTATTTCTCAATTCTTTTATCGGTTTAATTTGAGGCATATTATCAACTCCTCTTGTTTATCATGTCATAATTATATCATTAAAATGACATATTTACAATTTGAATTAAACCAAAATCTGTCATCACTTTTTTTACTCAACTCTAATAATCACAGTCTCTCCTTCATCATCAACCCTTAGAATTTCTTTTTCTTCAGAAAGGTCGTCAATAGTTTTGGTCAGAGCATTTAAATCAATATCCTTTTCAGCCATCTTATCTTTTGCTGACTGAGGTACAAAATTTAAGATACTCTTTGCTATTCCGAGAGGCAGTGACATATTAACCTTTTCTTTACCAGCTTCATTGACAATTATTCGCAAGTGTCTCTTATTCCCCTCTTTAGAATCTGATTTCTCGGTCCTTTCTCTGTTTTTTAACTGAAGCGCGCCCGTCTGGCCACTTTCTTCTTCACCTAAAGCTGCCAGTAGTTTTTCAGTCTCTTCAGCATTAATTTTTCCGTCCTGCAGCATTTCCAAAATCCTCATTTTTTCTTCATTCATCATTTTTCAGCTCCCTTTAAATTTTAATAGTTTATAATTCTAAGCAAACAATAGAAACTTAAAAAATTATCTCTCAAAATTAGAATCCTAAATTAAATTTCTTTCAACCTCTGTGCTGCTTCCACTGCTTCAATTTCTCCCGCTTCCAATAAATCTAGAATCTCTCTCCTTTTTTCCTGCTGCTCTTCTTCAGCAAAATCATCTTCATAGCCTAAGGACTTAATCAATTCATTCAGCTTATTTCTGACTGTCGGGTAGGACATCTCAAGCTCTTTTTCCATATTCTTGATATTACCTCTGGTTTTAATAAAGACCTTTAAAAACTGCTGCTGCTCATAATTTAATTGGAAAAGCTCATCTAAGTAAAAATCTCCGCTAATTTTGGTCTGACAGTTATTACATCTTAATTCAGTTACATTCAATTTCCCCTCACAGGTGGGACATTTAGCCGGAATTGGATATGCCATTTAACTCAACCCCTTTCTCTTATTTAATATTATAAACCTAAAATTAATATTTATAAAGTATTTTTTAAAAAAATTAATTATTTTAATAAAAATATTAAATAAATTAATAAAAGAATAAAAAAAGAGCCAAAACAACCGGATTTCAAAATGGCTGCTTCAGCTCTAACAATAATCTATTCAATTTTATTAAACTAAGCAGCTAAAAACCCCAGATCATTTTGACCAGAAGCGGTACTATTACTGTCAGCAGAATCTGCAGGGGAGCACCAACAATAATAAAGTCTTTAAACTTAAAGCCGCCGGAACTGTAAACCATCAGGTTTGTCTGGTAGCCTACAGGACTGGCAAAGGCGGCACTGGCTGCAAAAGTTGTTGTGATAACAAAGGCAAAGGGGTTGATTCCCAGCTGTTCAGCAGTACCTACAGCAATCGGAAGCATCAAAAGTACACTGGCATTATTGCTGATCAGATTTGTTAAAAGTGAAGTCAGCAGATAAATAATCATTAAAATAAATATCGGCTGAAATATTGCTGCTAAATTATTAATTTGAGCAGCAATATAGGCAGCTGTCCCTGATCTCTCTATTGCCATCCCCATTGGAATTAAGCCTGAAAGCAGAAAATATACCTCCCAGTCAATTGCATTAAAAAAATCGTTTTTATTAATACAGCCGCTGAAGGCCATTAAAAAGGCCCCGCTTAAAGCAGCAATTGCCACCGGAATTATTCCCAGTGATACTGAGCCGATAAAAAAAACAAGTACTGCCAGCGAAATATACATTTTCTTGCGGTCAAATAAATTAGGATCATATTCTCGATCAATAATAAAATTACTGTTTTTACGCAGCCTGTTTAAAGTTTTTTCTGTACTCAGTAAAAGCAGAAGATCTCCCGGCTGGAAGCGATAATCTTCCATTCTCTGATGGGTCAGTTCTTCCCCACGCCGCAAAGCGAGAACATTACAGTCATATCTTTCCAAAAAGTTGATTTCCTTTAAAGTTTTATTGACCAAAAAAGAATGGGCAGGAACCACAACCTCAACCAGAGTTTCACCTGCCAGCGGCTGTTCAATTGAATCATCATCAACCACCATTTCCGGCAGAGTTTTCATCCCCTTGCTGTTGGTTAATTCCAGCAGTGTATCCTGCTTTGCTCGAATAATTAAATGGTCACCTACCCTTACAGTCTTTGCATTTAGGGGCTCCATAAACTGTTTGCCATTGCGGATTATCCTGATTATATCATAATCTAAATCCTTATTTTCAGCTATTTCGTCAAAACTCTTACCAACAAAGCTGCAGTCTTCTCCAACTAACACTTCTGTCAGATAGGAGCGCATTTCATACTCATCTGTTAAATCATCTTCAACTTCCAATCTGGCTGGAGTTAATTTATAGCCCACCGTAAGCAAATAAACAATACCAATAAATAAGACAATCAATCCTAAAAGCGAAAATTCGAACATTGAAAAAGGGTGGCCCAGCATTCTTTCAGATACCTGACTGGCAAGCAGATTAGTGGAAGTACCAATTAAAGTTACCGTTCCCCCCAGCATAGCTGCATAAGATAGAGGAATCAGCAGTTTAGAAGGTGAGACATCTGTTTTACGCCCCAGTTCCCTGACCATTGGAATCAGAGCAGCAACAACCGGAGTATTATTGATAACTGCAGATGTTGACCCCGTCAGCGCTGAAATTAAAGTTATCTGCCTTTTAGGATTTTTACCGGTCAGCTTAGAGATTCGATCACCTAAAAGCTGAACTGCTCCACTGCGCTGAATACCGGCACTGAAAACAAACATTGCCATAACAGTAATTGTTGCCGGATTACCAAAGCCAGACAGTGCATCTTCAACTGTCATTTGCGACAGATCGCTAAAAATAGTCAGAGCAATCGGAACTAAAACTGCCATTAGACTGATCGGCATCGGCTCCCAGATGAATAATAAGACAAGAATCAAAATTAGAGCCATGATAAAAATTATACTGCTATTTAATTCTTCCTTAATCTCCGTAACTCCAGCATTTTTCTCCCCACTCAATTGCTGAGCTGATAGACCAGCAGA
>QBLP01000373.1 GCA_003070825.1 Halanaerobium sp.
CTTTGTCAACAAATTTTTGCAAATAAATCTTTCAAAATTGAAATAAATAAAATTTAGAATTTTTAAAATGACAAAGAAATCACTTTAATGCAGGAATTGAGCTCATAATCACGAATATTATGAATATAAGGGAATAGGGAGGCAATAACATTGGCAGAAAAAAATACAAATGACAATCAAAAATCAAATAAGAAACATAAATGGATAGGAATTTTCCTGATAGCGTTACTTTTATTATTTATCGGTCTGGCCGGTTATTATTTAGAGAGAGACTTAGAGCCGGTTCCGGACAATCAAATTGAAGATGAAGAAGTTATTGAAGAGGAAAGTGGCAGCCCTGATGTTGGACCTGAACTGCAAGAAGAACAGGACGAAGAGGCTGCGACAGAAGAAAGAACAGAAGATAGTGAACAAATTTCAGATACTGAAGAAACTGCAGCAGAAGATGGGCAGGAAATAGAAGCAGGCGATGAAGAAGACAGTGAAAAAATTGAAAAACAGGATTCGGGAAATGCAGAAAGAGCAGAAAGTGATTTGGAAGCTGTAACTGAAGCAGAGCCGAGCGAAGATCTTTCTGAAACAGAAACAAAAACTGAGTCAGATGTTGAGCAGGGTGTTGAGGAGGAAATTGAAGACCCCTCTTTAATAGATCGAATTCTTTCGATACTGGGGCTGGCCGAGAGTGATTTCACTCAGGATTTAAATATTTTAGTAGTCGGACTTGATGATGAAGAAAGTGTGGCCATTGGCAGTATTGAAGCAGACTCAATAATGCTGGCAAAGTTAAGGCCGGAAGCCAATAAAATGCAGATTGAACATATTGATGAAGATACAGTATATAAGGGAGAGCTGCTGCGGGAATATCACGATGGAGATATTCAACCGGCTGTTGAGGAACTGAGCGGAACTAATGTTGATTATCATGTTTATATAAATTATCTGGGTTTTGAAAAGGTGATAGATGAGCTTGGTGGTGTTCAGATTACTCTTGAACAGGAGGTAGTGGTTCCAGGTTTAGGTCTTAATTTAAAAGCAGGAGATAATTTGTTATCCGGCAAAGAAGCTTTAAATTTTGTCCGCTGGCGGGATTCCGATTCTATAGATCGCTTTAAGAGGCAGAAACTCCTAATTAATTCTGTGATGACTAAATTAAAATCAAATAATATATTCTTTAATGTCAAAGATCTCTATAATACAATAGTTGAAAGTTATAATTCAATTGAAACAGATATTAATCCTGTTCTGGCAGCAGAGATTTTTAATTATCTCAGAGAAAGCAGGGAACTGGAGCTAGAGTATATTGAATAGAATAGCAAAATTAAGCTATTAAGAAAAAATTATCTGCAGTCGATTTTTTAAGTATTTAGTAGTATATTTAACATAAAATAATTTAATTACTTGTAACAGGCTATATTTAATTTTGACTTAAAGTGGCTTTTTATATATACTAGTTATTGCTGACGCGGTAATTATGCTTTTGATTACTGCAGATGGGCGAATAGCTCAGTTGGGAGAGCACCTGCCTTACAAGCAGGGGGTCACAGGTTCGAGCCCTGTTTCG
>QBLP01000374.1 GCA_003070825.1 Halanaerobium sp.
GTATTCTTTAAACAGCTCATAATTATTTTCTCTCACTGACCGCTGCAGTAAATAAATAGTCTCAGGATCATAAAGGTGTTCTTCTCCATCTTTTCGCCAGCTAAAATTACCACCTGGATCAAGTGTTTCCTTTTCTACTTTAACTCCCTTAAAAGCACTATCATGGCGCATTATGCTCTCTTTTTCAATCTCCTCAATGCCAATTCCACCGATGCGGGAGGCTGTGCGGCAGAAATATTTATCTATAACTGCTTCAGAAATTCCAATAGCCTCAAAAATCTGGGCTCCTCGATAGCTCTGAACTGTGGAGATTCCCATTTTGGCCATTACTTTAACAACACCCTTTACAGCTGCTTTGATATATTTCTGTACAGCCTTTTCTTTGCTGGATTCAAGGTGGCCTTTTTTAACTAAATCTTCCAGAGTTGCAAAAGCTAGATATGGATTTACTGCATCTAGTCCATAACCGATTAAAACTGAAAAATGGTGGACCTCTTTCGGCTCACCTGATTCTAAAACCAGACTGATTTCTGTTCTTAAACCCTTTCCAATTAAATAATGATGGAGTCCGCTTACTGCTAAAAGTGCAGGTACAGCAACTTTGCTGCCATTTACTCCTCGGTCAGAAAGAATTAAAATATTTACTCCCTCAGCAATTAAAGCTTCAGCTTCTTTAAATAGTTCAGTCATTCTTGTTTCCAGACTCTCTTCTTTTTTATCAAATATAATCTTCAGTATCGCTGTTTTAAAGCCCGGCTGGTCCATTCCTTTAATTAACCTAAGCTCCTCATTACTCAGCAGTGGATGATCCAGCTCCAGCTGTCGGCAGCTTTTAGCATCCGGCTTCAGTAAATTAGATTCCGAACCTAAAAAAGTATTAGTCGCTGTAATCAACTTCTCTCTAATCGAATCAATGGGAGGATTTGTTACCTGTGCAAAGCGCTGCTTAAAGTAATTATATAAAAGCTGAGGCTGGTCAGATAAAACTGCCAGTGAGGCATCATTACCCATAGAGCCAATTGGATCAACTCCATCGCGGGCCATTGGAATTAAAATCTTCTGTAAATCTTCATAGCTGTAACCAAAACTTTTCTGCAGCTTAACCAAGGTAGAGGACTGCAAATCCTTTATTCCAGTTCTTTCATCTGCAGCTTCTAACTTCTCTAACTCTGCTTTTAAATCTTTGAGCTCTATTAGTTCTTCTTCAAGCCATTTTCCATAAGGCTCAGCCGCTGCGATCTCTGCCTTCAGTTCCTGGTCATTAATAATTCTTCCTTCTTCAGTATCTAAAAGCAGCATCTTACCCGGCTCCAGCCTCTGTTTGCTAATAACTTTCTCCTCCGGCAGATCAAGCACCCCAACTTCTGAAGCTAAAACCAATAAATCATCATCTGTCAGATAATAGCGGGAAGGACGGAGGCCATTTCGATCAAGCACAGCTCCCACCTGAGTTCCATCGGTAAAAGCCATTGCAGCAGGGCCATCCCAGGCTTCCATAATTGTACTGTGGTAATAATAAAAATCTCTCTTTTTTCTTTCCATCTCTTCATTATTCTCCC
>QBLP01000375.1 GCA_003070825.1 Halanaerobium sp.
ACCATTGGTAATTACCTCTTTATAGGGAGCTGTACCCTCAGTTGCAACTGCAGTTAGAAGAGAAGAGTTAAACCAACCGCGATACTGATCTGTACCTTCCAGATAAACCTGAGCCGGCCAGCTCAAATAATCTCTGGCTTCTAAAACAGCTTTATGGCTGGATCCGGAATCAAACCAGACATCCATAATATCTTCTTCTTTTGTGAAATGCTTACCACCACAGTGTGGACAGCTATAATTTTCTGGTAACAATTCTGCAGCAGATTTTTCATACCAGGAAGATGATCCTTCATCTGCAAAAATAGTTTTAACTGAATCTAAGGTATCATCATTAATAACTGCTTCTCCACAATCACCACAGAAGAAAATAGGAATTGGAACACCCCATTTTTTCTGACGGGAAATACACCAGTCTGAGCGCTCAGAAATCATATTGCTCATTCTCTCTTCTCCCCAGTCTGGATACCAGTCAACATCAGCAATTGCAGCCAGAGTTTCTTCTTTAATTGCATCAATAGACGCAAACCATTGATCTGTAGCTCTAAAAATCAAGTTGCTCTTACAGCGCCAGCAGTGGGGATAACGATGGTCAATAAAGCTTAGATCCATCAGCAGATTTTTTTCCTTCAATTTATCAGTAACCATTATATTTGCTTCCTCATAATGTTTTCCTGCAAAATCTCCAGCCTCTTCGGTAAAGTAACCTTTATTATCCATTGGAGCATAAACTTCTAAACCATATTCTTGGCCGACAACAAAGTCATCATGACCATGCCCTGGTGCAGTATGAATACAACCAGAACCCTGATCTAAAGTAACATGATCTCCAAGAATCAAAAGAGATTCTCTATCAAAAAATGGATGTTTAGCTCTCTTATTTTCAAGTTCTTTGCCGCTGAACTCTTCACTAATAATCTCATAATCTTCAATATCAGTCTGATCCATTACAGAATCAACTAATTCTTCAGCCATCACTAATTTTTCTCCATCTACTTCTACAACAACATATGGATATTCTGGATGAAAGGCAATTGCCATATTTGAAGGGATTGTCCAGGGAGTTGTTGTCCAAATAACTATATAACTGTCTTTACTGCTTAAAGTAACTCCACCAACTTCAACCTCATCAAGCATCGGAAATTTAACAAAAATGGATGGTGCTCGGTCATCATCATATTCAACTTCTGCTTCAGCTAGAGCTGTTTCACAGTTCGGACACCAATGAACCGGCTTTTTACCACGATAAAATAAATCTTTTTTAGCCATTTCACCAAATACTTCAATCTGTTTTACTTCATAATTTGTGTTTAAAGTCAAATAAGGATTATCCCATTCTCCCCAAACACCAAGTCTTTTAAACTGATCACGCTGACGATCAATATAATTTAAAGCATAATTAGTACATTTTTCTCTTAACTGACTAACTGTAAGCTCAGCTCTTTCTTCATCACTCATCTCACTTGTAACCTGATGTTCGATTGGCAGGCAATGAGTATCCCAACCAGGCACATAAGGAGAATAATAACCTTTAAGTGTTGAAAAACGAGTAATAAAATC
>QBLP01000376.1 GCA_003070825.1 Halanaerobium sp.
GCACAAATTCATCACCGAACTGAGAAATTTTCTGAGATTTATGATGATATTCAGGGGAATTTAAAAAAATTACTTTTTACAGAAAATCCTGTTTTTTTATTTTCTTCATCTTCAACCGGAGCTATGGAGGCTGCAGTGACCAATGGGGTCAAAAAACGCTGTTTAAATTTTGTCAATGGTGCTTTTTCAGATCGCTGGCATCAAATAACTAAAAAAAATGGTGTTGCCTGTGATAAAGTAGAGATTCCCTGGGATCAGGCTGTAAAACCAGAATTAGTAGAAGAAAAGCTTAAGACAGGCAGATATGATGCGATTACTGTTGTTTTAAATGAGACTTCTACAGGTTTAATGAATCCAGTTAAGGAAATTGGAGAAGTTGTAAAGAAATTTGATGATGTTTTATTTTTAGTTGATGCTGTTTCAGGGATGGCTGGTACTGAAATTAGAGTAGATGACTGGGGAATTGATATGTGTCTGGCTGGAGTTCAGAAGGCATTTGCCTTACCTGCAGGACTAACTGTTGCTTCAGTTAGTGATGATTTGTTAAAGAGAGCAGAAGAGGTGGAAAGTAAAAGTTATTATTTTAATCTGCCACTTTTATATAAGTATCATCAGCGTTCACAGACAAGAACAACTCCGGCAATTCCACAAATTTTTGCCCTGCAAAAGCAGCTGGATGATATCGTTAATCTTGAGGGCATAGAAAATAGATTTGCCAGACATCAGGAAATGGCTGAATATGTTCAAAACTGGGCTTTAGAATATTTTGATATATATGCTGAGGAAGGGTACTGGTCGAATACAGTTACCTGTATTGAGAATAACCGAGGTATTGATGTTAATAATTTAATTAATTCTCTTGTCGAAAAATATAATATTCGAATTGCTAATGGCTATGGTGATTTGAAAAATAAAGCTTTTAGAATTGGACATATGGGTGATCTGAGCTTAGCTGACATCAAAGGTTTACTGGCCACTATTGAAAGTATTTTAGAGTTATAAATTTAAAAAATCTGTTGAGTTTATTTGGAAGGTTTGATTATTGATGAAAAGACATAAAAAGCTAGTTTTTCTGGCATTTATGATGATGATAATGCTGGGATTTATTAATAATATGAGGGGTACATTAATTCCTCCAATCAGAGATTTTTATACAGTAAATTACTCACAGATTGGTGTAATGCTGATGGCTTCAACTTTTGGATTTATGTCGGCGACATTTTTTGGGGGACTGGCGGCCAGTCATTTTGGCTTAAAAAGAGTAATTACTTTTGGATTTCTGGCTGCTGCTTTTAGTATATTTATAATGGGTTATATTAATTCATTTTTTTATTTAATCTTGTTGATGACACTACTGGGAATTGGACTTGGCTCAGTAGAGATCGGTGCTAATTCACTGGGAGCCAAGATATTTGTAGAAAAATCAGGGATGATGATGAATATGCTCCATTTATTTTTTGGTGTAGGAGCTTCTATAGGCCCTCGTTATGCCGGCTGGCTTTTATCTTTAGACTTAGAATGGTATCAAATTTATTTAACTGCACTGGTTTTGAT
>QBLP01000377.1 GCA_003070825.1 Halanaerobium sp.
TAACTTTTTGCCGCCTGGAATCTTTGGCAGATTCTGAATTGTATCAGCTGCACTGTTAAGACCCCCAACATGGGTAATCATTGTGGCCGGATTTAATCTACCCTCTGCTGACATTTTAAGTGATTCGCGCATATCATCATCATTACCACCGGTTGAACCCATAATGTGAGTTGGGGAATAGTGAATATTGTATAAGTTAAATTCTGCAGAAAGTTCCTTATCTGTGGGGCCAGCAAAGAAGTTCATACAGCCGTCCTTACCCAGAATCTGATCTCCCTGCTCAGCCAGTTCTCTTACCGGAGCGTAGACGAAGACATCATCATAGCCTTCTCCACCAACCAGTTCTTTAAGTTCTGCCGGCACATCTTCCATCTCTGCTGTGTTGACAAAATGGAGTTCAACTCCCTGTTTTTCTGCCTCTGCCTGAGTAAATAAAGAAGCTGCGCGGTCCAGACGGTCCTGGTTGATATCAGTTACTACAACTACCGAAGGTTTGCGGTCTGCATGGAGGGCATAATCGATTGCTCCTAAGCCCATCGGTCCAGCAGCACCTAAAAGTGCAACCTTTCCACCTTCTACAATCCCCATTTTGTGAATGTAATTATTGCTCTCTGTGTGGTAAACTGCATGGTAGCCGCCTACAATACAGGACATTGGCTCTGAAAGTGAGGCTTCGTAAAATCCGTCTCCCTCATATTTTAGAAGATAGCCAAGCTCCATAACTTCCTGCGGAATAATTGTGTACTCTGTATTCCCGCCAAAGTATTTGTAGGAATAACCAGGGGCATAGGGGCTTCCTTTGTAGTTTAAAGCCGGCTGAACTGCAAATTTTTCTCCCGGCTCAAACTGATCCTGCCACTTTTTACCTACCTTAATAATTTCACCTGCAAATTCGTGTCCGGTAATAGTTGGATTTTCAGCCACATCATCTGGAACTCTTTTGTGGCGGCCGCCCTGAATTACTGCCTTATAAGTTGACATACAGATACTGTTGGAAACAATTCTGGCTAAAATTTCGTCGTCTTTGATTTCTGGAAGTTCAAATTCTTCCATTCTGAGGTCGTTTTCACCATATATGCGGACTGCTCTTGTTTTCATTATTTAATCACCCTTTTAATTTTAGTTTTATTAATTTCATTCTTAAAAATTTAAAATTTTTATTTGTCCCTGCTCTCAAAGCTGTCTAATTTCTTAAAGCCTCTTTAGCTGAATTGATTTTTTAAGTCTCTCTAGATCTTTTAGACTTCCCATCTCTGTGCCATCCTTAATCAAAGTTGCACTGCTGGCTGCTGCTGCAGTTTTGAGCATTTCCTCTAAGTTGAGTTCATTTTCTAAAGCATAGGCCAGTCCGGCAACCATTGCATCACCAGCTCCAACTGTACTTTTAACATCAAGTTTTAAGGGCTCAATTTTATATTTTTTCGCTGCTGTGATAAATACTGCTCCCTCGCTGCCGAGAGAAAGCATAATCATCTGAATACCTGTATCTAAGAGACTCTCAGCCTTTCTAATCATTGTCTTTAAATCCTTAAACTCTTCCTTAAAATGAA
>QBLP01000064.1 GCA_003070825.1 Halanaerobium sp.
AGTCAGGTGTATAGTTATTGATTTTTTAAACAAAATTTGGAGGTGCAGAGATGGCAATTAAGGAAGTTAAGAAATTTCCTATTGGTGGAATCCACCTGCCTGAGAAAAAAGGGCTGACAAGTGATCAGCCGATCAAAATAATGCCGGATCCGGTAGAGGTAGCGATTCCCTTAAGCCAGCATATTGGTGCTCCAGCGGAGCCTATTGTTAAAGCTGGCGATAAAGTTAAAAAGGGTGAATGTATAGCAGAATTGCAGGGGAAGATTTCGGCTCGAGTTCATTCCAGTATTAATGGAACAGTTAAAGGAATTGTCGAGCGAAAAATGCCTGGTGAAGGAAGTTATCAGTGTATTTTAATTGAAAAGGATAAAGAAGAGGTTGAGCTGGAAAAAGAAGAAATAGATCGAAAGCTCCTGCCTGAAGTAGAGACAATTAGAAAGCGGGTAGAAGCAGCCGGGATAATTGGAATGGGAGGGGCTGGTTTTCCAACCCATGTTAAACTTAGTCCACCTCCGGAAATGGAAATTGACACAGTAATTATCAATGGAGCCGAGTGTGAGCCTTTTCTGACAGTTGATCACCGCCTGCTCCTGGAAGAATATGAAGATTTGTTTAGAGGTCTGGAGCTGATCAAAAAGGCAGTTGGAGCTGAAAATGGGATTATTGCAATTGAGTTAAACAAAAAGGATGCAATTGAAAAATTACAGCAGAAAGCTGCTGACTGGCCCGGAATTGAGGTACAGGCACTGGATACTCGTTATCCTCATGGAGCCGAAAAACATCTGATCAAAGCTGTTTTAGATCGAGAAGTTCCCAAGGGGGAGCTGCCGATGGCGGTTAATGTGGTTGTTAATAATGTGCAGACTGCAGTCAAAATTGCCAGAGCAGTTGATTTTGAAGAAGCAGTAATTGACCGGGTGCTGACTGTTAGTGGTGAGGCCTTAAAAACCCCTTCTAATTTAAGGGTTCCGATCGGAACTTCAGTTCAGGATGTAGTAGAATTTTGTGGTGGTCCAAAAGATAAAGAAGACTATCAGATTATTGTGGGGGGACCGATGACAGGAATGAATATTGATGACTGGACAATTCCGGTAACCAAAGGAACTTCCGGGGTAGTTTTAATCACTGCTGAAGAATATGCAGATAGCGAAACCCGTCCCTGTATTAGATGTGGTAGATGTGGTGAAGTCTGTCCTATGTACCTGGCGCCAAATAGGATAACTGCTTTTATCAATAATGATCTGCTTGAGCGTTCACTGGAAGTTGGCTTAATGGACTGTATAGAATGTGGTGCCTGTGCTTATATCTGTCCATCCAAAAGGCCGCTGGTCCGCTGGTTAAAACGAGGGAAGGCAGAGCATAGAGCAAATCAAAAATAAAAGAGGTGGTATTTAAAAAATGGCAAATTTATTTAGGTCGAGTGGGCCTCATATAGAGAGCCCAGAAACTATAGAAACCAACATGTGGAGTGTAGTAATAGCACTGATTCCTGCTTTAATTGCGGGAACATACTTTTTTGGCTTATATGCACTGTATTTAGTTCTGGCCAGTGCTTTAAGTGCTGTTTTATTTGAAAAACCTTTTGTCAAAAGCAAAGCCACCTTTGGAGATGGGAGTGCTTTTCTGGCGGGTATTTTACTTGGCCTGACTCTACCACCTGTGGTTCCCTGGTGGATACCAATTCTGGGTGGATTCTTAACAGTTGTGGTTGGGAAACACTTATTTGGTGGGCTGGGCAGCAATATCTTTAACCCGGCTTTAGTTGCCAGAGCAATTTTGCTTTTATCCTATCCTGCCTTAATGATCGAATGGGTAAGTCCGGTTGATGGAGTTTCAGCGGCCACAGCTCTGCAGCTGGGGAGTGATTCCTTTAGTTATACTGAACTGATAATCGGAAATGTTCCGGGCAGTATTGGCGAAACTTCTGTTATTGCTCTGCTAATTGGTGGAGCTTATTTGTATCTTAAAGATTATATTGATCTGAGGATTCCGCTTTCTTTTGTAGCCGGTGCGGCTGGAGCAGCGATGCTTTTTGGTCAGGATCCAGTTTTTGCCGTATTTTCCGGAGGTCTAATTTTTGCTGCTATCTATATGGCAACAGATATGGTAACTTCTCCGGTTGCTAAATGGGCAAAGATAGTTTATGGTCTTGCAGGAGGATTTTTAACAATTTTTATCCGCCGCTATACCCCTTACCCTGAGGGAATAACCTTTGCAATTTTGATTATTAACGGAGCTTCTTATTTTCTAGATAATGCTTTTGAGGAACCGCATTTTGGCGAAGTTGAGTATGTTAAGAAAAGAGTTGCTCACTTCAGTGCAATAATCATGGCGGCTGTATTAATTTTACTTGTGGGCATGACTTTAATCGATGATGACGACCCCTATCCCGGTAGTTTAACCTACAATCATTTAAAAGAAGCGGTGCCGGCAGCAGAAAGCTTTGAAATAATAGAAAGAGACGATAATGATATTTTATTTGCAGCACGAGCAGAGGAAGAAATTATTAAAGACCTTGTTTACATATCTCGTAATGGTTTTGAAGCTCCAATAGAGCTTTTATTGAGTCTGGAGCCAGCAGGTAGTATAGATAAAATTCAAATTATTAATGAAAGCGAATCACCAACCCTGGGAGCCAGAATAAAGGATCAGGAATTCCTGTCTCAGTTTAGAGAATTTACAACTGCTGAGGCTGATCAGGTTATGGCAGAAACTGATATGATCAGTGGAGCTACTTATTCTTCTCAAACAGTCTCTCGAGGAGTTCAGGCTGGTCTGAGGCTTTTAATTGCAGAAAAGGAAGCTGGACTGCAGGATGGAGTCTATCAGGGACAGGCTGAAGGAGCACAGGGAGATATTGTCCTGGAGATTACAGTTGAAAATGGAGATATAGTTGATCTAGAGATTCTGAAAGAGCAGGAAACCGAGCATCTGGCTGAGCCAGCTTACGAAGAGCTAGAAGCTCAGCTCTTAAGAGAACAAACTGCTGATTTAGATGTTATATCCGGTGCAACTTATACCAGTGAAGCATATATGGAAGCAGTACAAAAAGCAATCGATCAGGCTTCCCCGGAATCCAGTACTGATGGTGATTTTGAAGCTGGAACTTACCAGGGCTCAGCTCAGGGCCACTCCGGTCAGATCGAATTAGAAGTTGTTGTTGAAGCTGGAGAAATTACCGAAATTGAAGTCTTATCCCAAAATGAAACTGAGGGTCTTGGTGATGATGCAATTGAAGAGATTGCAGCTCAAATTATTTCCGAGCAGAGCCTCGAAGTTGACTCGGTTTCTGGAGCTACTAATTCTTCAGAGGGGACAATTAATGCAGTTAGGAATGCTTTAAACTCTGATTCGGAGTCAGCTGAGACCGATGCTGGTTCTGAAGAAGATTCAGAAACAGACACTGATTCTTCAGCAACCTGGGAGGAAGAAGACTCTGAGGGAGAGGAAGAAACTGCAGCTGAAGCAGAAAGTGAAAGTGGTCTGATCGGCTTAGCTGACCTCAACTTAGAAAACGGAGAATATCGGGGTTCAGCTGAGGGGCACCGAGCTCCGATAGAAGTCAGCGTCTTAGTTGAAGCTAATGAAATCAATGAGATTAGAATAGTGTCTCAGGAAGAAAGTCCCGGTATTGGAGATGAGGCAATGGCAGAACTGAGTCAAAATCTACTTGCCGAGCAGAGTCTGGAAGTAGATCTGGTTTCAGGAGCCACCAATTCTTCTGAAGCTTTTCTAAAGGCGATAAATAATGCACTTACAGGTGAAAGGTACGGCAGCCTTGAAGAAGCTGAAGATCTGCAGACAGCTAAGGAAATTCTTGCAGCTGAAGAGGATTCTGATACTGATTCTTCAGCAACCTGGGAAGAAGAAAGTACAGAAGAAACAGATGAAGAAGCTGTAGAAGGAGGTTCCAATGGATAAAAATCTAACAATACTCGAAAAAGTAATGCTGATGGGGCTTTTGCCACTGCTGGGAGCTACCAACAATTTAAAACAGGCTTTAATCACAGCTATCAGTGCAGTTTTGATTTCGCTTTTAATAAAATTCTTTGCCAGATTTATGACTGAAAGGGAGGATTATCACTGGTATTTACTGATTGGAGTTGGTATTACCCTAAGCTATGTTTTTTACATAGCAGTTATCGATATCTTTCCGGAATTAGAAATCTATGTTAACAACTATTTACTGCTGCTTGGCGTAACTCCACTGATATATATTGGAGCCAGCAGAAGTGAGAATGAATTTTTCGCCTATCAGAAGGATTTCTTTATCCTGATGATTTTTGTCGGTGCTCTGCGTGAACTATTAGGTAGAGGCAGTATTTTTTCTATTCAGCTGACAGCAGCGGGTTATCCACCTTTGGGTTTTGTCAAAGATTTCCCCGGAGCGTTTTTAATAGTCAGCATCATTTATCTGCTGGTAGAGCTTTCACGTAAGGATAAAAAAAACCTGAGGGAAGGAAGTGAGAAAGTTGTCTGAGTTATCTCGTCTATTTTTGAATTCATTATTAAGTGAAAATATGAGTCTTGCTTTTTTCCTGGGGATATTATTTATGATGGTTGAATCAGGCTCGATCAAAAAAACAGCGGTCAAAGGTTTAAAGTATGTGAGCACAGTTTTTGTAATTAATATACTGGGCTGGTTTTTACACAGCTTTTTACCATCAGGTCTGGATCCACTCAACCCGGCAATATTTTTTATTACAACAGTGCTCGGGGTTACCGTTCTCAAATACTGGGGTGAGCTGAAAGGGGAGTGGTTTGGGCTGCCTAAATTCATCCTGGCTATTGGACCGCTTTTTGGTACCCAGCTGTTGATTCAGAATGGAGCTTATGTTTATGCAGAGATGATGACAGTAAATACAGCCTATATTCTGGGCGGCTATATTCTTTTTGTGCTGATTGCGGCCATTAAAGAAGAAATTATCATTTCTGATGCAGCACCTGTTTTTAAAAGTTATTCGACTCTGCTGGCTGCAATTGCAATGCTGGCCCTGGGAGTAATTGGGATACAAATTATCTAATCAAATTTAATAATTCCTTCAGATGATGCCGACAGTTCAAACTGTCGGTTTTGCTGTTGTTTTAAACCCAAAAATGTTATAATATGAATAGTAATAGTTATATATGTAAATTAAGGAGGGATTACTATCTCTGCAGCTAAAAGCAGTACCTTTAAAATTATTGATTTAGAAAGTGGTATGATAACTAACGAGGAAGTCCGGAGTGAGTTTGGCGGTGTCTTAATCCCACCCGGCACCCGGTTAAATAGAAAGCTCATTGATCAGTTAAAAGAAACTGAAATTAAAGAAATTCAAATAAAAACAGCTGCCGTAATTGAAGCAGAAAAGGATAAAAAAGTAATTGCTAAAGAAAAATATGAAAAAAGTCTCGATGATTTTTCTGAAGCTTATAAAAAAGCCTACTATATGAAAAAGGTTGATTTTAGAACAGTTAGAAGTCTGACTGAAGAGGCAATGGAGATTTCTCAATATCTTGATTTAGAAGATATTCTAAAAATAACTCGTGATATTGATATGTACACTTATTCTCATTCTCTCCATGTTGGAATTCTGGCCCATAAGTTTGGAAACTGGTTAAATCTAACAGAAAACAAAATCTGTAATTTGACCACCTCAGCTCTGCTTCACGATATTGGCAAAAGCAGAATTAAAAAAGAAATAATAACCAGGCCGGCTCCTCTGAGCCCAGAGGAATATGAAGAGGTCAAAAAACATTCCGAATATGGTTATAAACTTCTCAAAAAAAGTAACCGTTTTTCAAAAAGTATAATGGCCGGAGTTTTAACCCACCACGAGCGCTACCATGGAGGTGGTTATCCCCTTGGTCTAAAAAAGGAAGAAATTCCTTTATTCGGGAGAATTATTGCTATCTGTGATACTTTTGATGCCCTGACAACTGACCGGCCCTACCAGAAAGCAGTTTCACCATTTACTGCAGTTAAAATAATGGAAGAGGATTTTGATTCCTTTGATCACAGGCTGAAGATGCTTTTTATAGAAAAAATTCCTTATTCACTGATTGGTGATCGCGTAGTTCTGAGCAATGATCAGCTGGCACGGGTGGTGTTTATTAATCCCTCTCATCCGGAATCACCAATAGTTAAAACAGAGGATGAGTATCTTGATTTAAGCAGTCAGAGTGAGCTGAGTATCAAAAAATTACTTAGAGACCTTGAACAGATGGAAGAAATGATGGAAGAAGCTGAGCAGAATTAAAGTTGAGGAGATCTTATGAATTTTTTATCTTTTTTACCAACAGGAATCATAATCTTAAATATAATTTTTATCATCCTTTTGATCTTTTTTGAAAGAAAGGATCCGACTGCAACCTGGGCCTGGCTCTTAATTTTAACTTTAATTCCAGTACTGGGCTTTGTTCTGTATCTATTTTTAGGTTTAACCCCTAAGAAAAGGAAGCTTTTTCAGCGGAAACAGGAAGAAGATGAGTTAAAAAAATATGATGGCAAACTTATTGCCGCAGAACTAAAGGAAAGAATTAAGGATTTTGATCATCTGGAGCAGAGTATAATTAGGCTGGCTTTTGAAAATGATCTGCCGGCAGGACTGGGCTACAATCAGCTCGATATTTATACCAGCGGCCGAGAAAAGTTTGCTGATTTATTTGAAGATATTAAGAATGCCGAAAAATTTGTACATGCTAATTATTATATTATTAATGATGATCAGCTTGGTGATCAGTTTATGCAGCTTTTAACTAAAAAGGCGGCAGAAGGAGTTGAGGTCAGGCTGCTCTATGATCGAATGGGCTGCAGAAATCTTTCGCGCTATACAATTTTCGAACTGGAAGATGCCGGCGGTAAAGCGGTTCCTTTTGCTCCCTTTGTCCTTGATATGAATTACCGCAACCACCGCAAGAATGTGGTAATTGACGGCCAGATCGGGTATCTGGGAGGCATAAATATTGGTGATGAATATCTGGGAGAGAGCCGCAGATTTGGTGACTGGCGTGACACTCACCTGCGTTTAAAAGGTGAAAGTGTTGACAGCCTTCAATATCGTTTTCTTTTAGACTGGAGCTTTGCCAGTGGTAATGCCCTGATGCGGAAGCAAAAATATTTCCCTGAAAAAAAATCTAGAGGAGATGTAGCTGTCCAGATTGTCAGCAGTGGGCCTGACTCTAAAGAGGCTGAAGTCAAGTCCCTCTTTTTGAAGATGATCTATGAGGCCGAAAAGTCAATTTATATTCAGACCCCTTATTTTATTCCCGATCAATCGATGCTGGAAGCTCTAAAAATTGCCGCTCGCTCTGGAGTTGAGGTTAAAATTATGATTCCAGACCGGGGAGATCATCCCTTTGTCTATGCCGCCAATAACTCTTTTGTCGGTGAACTTTTGGATGCTGGAGCCCGCTGCTACCGTTATAAAAAGGGCTTTCTGCACAGTAAAACTCTCTGTATTGACAGCCGGGTTCTTTCGATCGGAACAACCAATATGGATGTCCGCAGTTTTAAATTAAATTTTGAGATAAATGCCTTTATCTATGACCGGGAGCGGGCCAGATATCATAATCAAATTTTTGCAGAGGATCTAGAGAATTCGGAGGAAATAACAAAAGAGATTTTTGAAACCCGGGGCTGGACAATGAAGCTCAGGGAGTCAGTTTCAAGACTTCTTTCACCGATTCTTTAATCTGGCTCTTAATAATTATTATAGTCTCAAATAAATATTGATTAATCTAGCCGCCCTTTTTGGGGCGGTCTTTTTTTTATATAGGAAATTATGCTTTTGCAGGAATGTGGATAAATTTGTAGAAGGATAAAAATATTATGAGCCCAAAACAAAGAGGAAAGCACATTAAAGTTAAAACAATATTGAATGATCACTGGGAAGTGTTTAAGATTAAACATCTTCCAGGTAGAGTGCCTGCTGATATGTTAAACCATGTAATTGATCAGGTAGAAAAATCAATGAAATGTGGTAATCCAGAGAATGGTTATGCTAAATATAAATGCCTGGACTGTGGTGAAGAGCATATTGTTAGCTTCAGCTGTAAAAGTAGGTTCTGCTCTAGATGTGGTAAAGTTTATGTAGATAAATGGGTAGACAAACAGGTTGATATGATCTTAGATGTCAGCCATAGACACATGGTATTTACTGTTCCAGAAGAATTAAGAGGATATATTTATTGGCAGAGAGATATCATAAAAGAATTAAGTGATAAAGTAGCAGAATTAATTCAGCGATATATAGATAAAAAAGGTAAAATTCATGAATATGAAGCTGGAATAATAACAGTAGTTCATACATTTGGCCGTGATATGAGCTTTAATCCTCATGTGCATGCGTTAATAGCAGAAGGTGCATTAGATAAATATCATCAGTGGAGTAAAGTAGGATATTTTTCCTACAAATATTTAAGAAAAGCCTGGCAGAAAGTACTTTTAGATATCTTTAAAGAAAGATTTTCTGATAATCCAAAGGTTCAAAATCTAATTAGATATTTCTATAGAAGATACAAAGAAGGCTTTTATGTCAATGCAGAAAGTAGAATGAATAGTGCTCGAGGAGCAGCAAAATACATAGGAAGATATTTAGCCAGACCAGCTATTGCAGAATATAGAATT
>QBLP01000378.1 GCA_003070825.1 Halanaerobium sp.
ACGTAATATGTGTCATATTCGTCATACTTACAGGAAGTTTAACATTCTTATTAACTATAAAAAACACAGGTTTTCCTAGTCCTTTACTTAAGCCAATCTCATAAAATACATTTGCATCTAATTCTTCAATAATTGCAATAACAAAATCTGCATTTTTAATTTTTTCATTAACTTCATCTTCAATAAATGAGTAATCAGAAGGAATATCATAAATATCTTGAGATTCAATATTTAAATCATTTAATAATTTTTTAATTAAGTTAATTGTATTATTCTTTGTTGAAATTATAAAAGCTTTCATTGTATTTGTCCCCCTTTAGTTATTGTGGTGCTTTCGTATAACGTTCCTGGGATTTGCGCTCGTGCCTGATTCCGCAGGAACTGGCGTAAAGCTTGCTTTTTCATATCCGTTATTGGTTAATCTGCAAGCTTTATGAAAGAAGGCATGACGCCAATCCCATGTTATGTGACGTATCATGGTTTTTATCTTAATAAATCAAGTAAATTATAATAATAATATTTTCTATTTCTCATTTTATTATCTGAAAATATTACCTTCTCTTCCTCAAGAGAATTAAGATATCTTCTACAAGTTGTATCAGGTATACCTGTTAAAGAACTTATTGTTTTTACATTAAATATTGGTTTTTGAAACATTGCTTTAATTAAGTCTACTACATTAGTGCTATTTATTAAATTCATTGCATTTTCTAAATCTCTTTCATACAGATTATCAATTTCTTCAATTAGATCAATATTTTTGAGTACTTGTTTGTTTACGCTCTGCAGAAAAAATTTAATCCATTCATTCCAGCCATTACCCTCTTTTCTTGTTCCATTTAGCAATCTATAGTATTTATGCTTATCTTTTTCTAATACTTCACTGATAAATAAATTGGGAGAGTTTATGAGATTTACATCATATAAATATAATGGAATTAATATACGTCCAATTCTACCATTACCATCTAAAAACGGATGGATAGTTTCAAATTGAGCATGTATTATTGCTATCCTAACTAAAGATTGCAAATTGTCATTGGGGTTATTAATATAATTTTCTAGGTTAGACATATAGGAATCCACTAATTGGGGCTGGGGTGGAACAAAAGTAGCTGTTTCTAAAGTACATCCTTCTGGGCCTATGAAATTTTGAATAGAACGATACTCTCCCGGAGCTCTATTTTGACCCCGAACTCCATTACTCATTAAAATTTCATGTAATTTTTTGAAGAGACGTGTTGATATAGGGTATTTTTCTAAAGCACGCTCACCATAGTTTAATGCATCATAATAATTTAGAACTTCCTGAGCATCATTATTTTTTTCATTTTTATCAATATCAAATTCTAAAACTTCATCAAAAGTTACTTGTGTACCTTCAATTTTGCTGGACTGTACAGCTTCCTGTAAACTAAAGGGAGTAATAAGAAAATATTCATTCACTTTAGATTTTTTTAACATAACCTGATATTTCCCCACATTTGTACTTGAATTAATTAGTTCATTATAAAATTCCATTAGATTAATTTGTTCTTCTATTGGTAAT
>QBLP01000379.1 GCA_003070825.1 Halanaerobium sp.
CTTATGATCTGAAAAATTATCAAAAAATAACTATTAAGAGAGGCTGCATATTTAGCAGCCTCTTTTTTAAAATTTTAGCAGCTTTTTCAACAGTAAAGGGTTTTACCGGCAGCTGGGCTACTATTTTTGCCTCTTTTTCACTGAAAAGTATTGATAAAATTTTGTATAAAGTTTTAGATGGTGGTGCTCCCTGAGGAAATTGCTTAAAATTTTAAATTGACTGTTATTGTGATATAATTCAAATCAGAGCTTATTTAATTGCTAAAGCATCCAGGTATTAATATTTGAAAGAGAAAGGAAGGGATAATTTGAAGCAGGAAATTGAAAATTCAATTCAAAACTTTATAGCTAACTATCAGCAGAAAGATGATATAGAGAGCAGCTGGAAAGAGCCGGTAATTAAATATGCAGCTGCGGCTGATCCAATGTTTAATCAACTAAAAAAGGTTGTTTCAGATGATCATTTAGTGCCTGAAGATATATTGACTGATGCCAGAACAGTGATCGCTTATTTTATTCCTTTCGTTGAAGAAATAGCTAACTCAAATATTGAAGGAAAATACAGCTCACATCAGTGGGCAAAAGCATATATCGAAACAAATCAGCTAATCGCAGAATTAAATCAGCATTTACAAGACGAACTCTCAGAAAAGGGCTATCAGGCAAGTCTAATTGCAGCCACCAATAATTTTGATAAAGAAAGGTTGATCAGTGACTGGTCCCACCGGCATGCTGCTTATATAGCAGGGCTTGGAACTTTTGGACTGAATAATATGCTGATCACCGAAAAAGGCTGTGCTGGTCGGATTGGAACTATAGTTACTGATTTGAAACTTGAGGCCTCAGAGCGGAGAGCAGAGGAAAGATGCCTCAATAAAGCTGGTTTTAACTGCAGTATATGTGTTGACCGCTGTGTGAACGGCTCACTGCAGGAAGATTCATTTGACCGTCATTTATGTTATGAACTGCTTTCAGAAAATGATGAAATTCATCCTGAATCAGCTATGACTGATGTCTGCGGTAAATGTTCGGTTGCTTTACCCTGTTCTTTTAGTTCTCCAGTTTAATAGCCTTTTTATCATCACCAAAGTCTGATTATATTAATGGAAGTTCTATAGTTGTTGATGGAGGGACAGGCAGCTCAAACTTATAAGCGGGCATAAATGCAGTCTTCAACTATCTCTATCTCATTTTCGGCTGCAAAATCTTTAATTTCCTGGCTCCTGGTTCCTGGCTGCAGCCAGACATATTTAATTCCCAGTTCATTAATTTCTTTGATAACTTTAATCCCATGTTTTGGATTGACAACCATATCAACAACATCAATTTGAGCTTCTATCGAGCTCAGGTCAGGATAACATTTTTGGCCGTCAACTTCTTCAAACTTAGGATTAACCGGGAAAACATTATAGTCATTTTCTTTTAATTTTTTAACAATTTTGTAGCCGTATCTATTTTTCTTTGTGGTGGCACCAACCACTGCCCAATTTTTCAGCTTCATAGTTTTTTCAATTATACTCATAATATCAGCTCCTTAAATTG
>QBLP01000380.1 GCA_003070825.1 Halanaerobium sp.
AAGTTCTTCTTCTATGAAATCACTAACTACTATAACTCCAGCTAAATCTGAAGAAATCACTTGATGACGGGTAGACTGCTTCTGTATATCTTTTTCTGAAAGTGAAAATGCTAAATCATAACCTCGTTCTTTTATTTCATTTTCTATCGCTGTCAAGATTACAGAAAAATAAGGATGATTATAAATATCAGGTGTCATATTAAAAATTAAACCAATTTCTTTAGTTTTTTTAGTACTAGCACTGCGCTTTGAACTCTTATGATAACCTAAGGTTTTAACATATTTCCAAACTCTCTGTTTTGTTTCTTCATTTACAGGACTTTCCTGATCATCATTTATCACACGGGACACTGTAGAAATAGAAACACCCGCTTTTTCTGCAATATCTTTAAGTGTTACTCCCATTATAAAGCCTCCTTATAACAAACTCTAGTTCCATTATAGCATTATTTAGGCAGAGATTAAATAGTATTTAGCTCAGCCCTCACAGATTGCTTTTAGTTTTAGTTAAATATTATAGAGAAAGTACATCTTCTTATAATATAATTCTGCAAAGGCTGAATAACTACTATTTAGAGGGTATATATTAACTCTTCTTTAAGAGAAGAGTTAATATCAATTTTTATGAATTTTAATCAACTTAGATTATTATTATTTATATTTGTCTAAATCTCCAGACTCTGGAAGAAAAGTCTTCTTTTAAATAGGGAACTTTGATACCAAAATTCATCAGCTCATCCCCACCATAAATTTCTCCACTATTTAGCTCTTTATAATCCCTGTCAGGATCTAAGCCTTTTAGTTTTAAGGTCTCCTCTTTCGGGTTGGGAGTCGCCAGCACCTGATAAAATCCTGCCAGCACTTCTTCCTGATCCTGACTGAGATAAGACCAGGCAGTAAAATTGCCTGCAAATGGACTCCGCAGTCGGTAAAAGTCACCAAACTGCACCAGCTCTCTGATCTCCTTATAGTTATTAACCTGCTTTTTGACGGCTTCCATTTCTTTTTCATTTAATTCTGTAAGATCAAGTTCATAACCTAAGTTGCCGAAACTTGCCACATCATAGCGCATTTTAAGTGAGGTACTGCGCTCTACCTGGTGGTTTGGAACAGCAGATACATGGGCACCCATAGAAGATGCAGGATAAACTAATGAAGTTCCGTACTGGATCTTTAATCTTTCAACTGCATCAGTATCATCACTGGTCCAGGTCTGCGGCATATAATGGAGCATTCCCGGGTCAAAGCGGCCGCCACCACCGGCACAGCTTTCAAACAATACTTCCGGAAAGCTGGAAGTGATCTCTTCTAAAACTCTGTAGAGTCCCAAAATATAGCGGTGGTTTAACTCACTCTGGTGTTCAGCCTTTAGCTCTAAAGAACCGTATTCAGTCATCGGTCTGTTCATATCCCACTTAACATAGGCAATGTCTGCTTTCTCTAAAATAGCAGATACCCGCTCAATGATGTAATCCTGAACATCACTGCGGCTTAAATCTAAGATTAGCTGCTGCCTGGATTCTGATGATTTTCTTTCCGG
>QBLP01000381.1 GCA_003070825.1 Halanaerobium sp.
TGTTTAAGGAGGGAAAAATGTGAAAAGATCCAAGCGATTTTTAGAATTAGAAAAAAGACCAATCAGTAAAGATGGTTTTATTAAAGAATGGCCTGAAGCTGGTCTAGTTGCAATGGAAGGACCGGATGATCCAAGGCCAAGTATAAAAATTGAAAATAATAAAATTGTTGAATTAGATGGAAAAAAACGAGCTGATTTTGATATGTTAGATTCATTTATAGCAGATCATACTTTAGACTTAGACATAATTGAAGAAGTAATGGCACAAGATTCAACAGAATTGGCTAAAAAAATTGTAAGTGTAGATGTGTCTAGAGATGAAATTAAAAATATTACATTAGGTATGACTCCTGCCAAAATAGTAGAAGTGGTAGGAACAATGAATGTGGTAGAAATGATGATGGCAGTACAAAAAATGAGGGCTAGAAAAACCCCCTCAAATCAATGTCATATCACTAATGTAAAAGATCATCCTGCATTAATTGCAGCAGATGCTGCTGAGGCAGCTCTACGAGGCTTTGACGAAATGGAGACTACAGTAGGTATAGTTAGATATGCTCCTTCTAATGCAATTGCATTATTAGTTGGTGGTCAGGTAGGAAGAAGGGGAGTATTAACCCAGTGTGCTGTTGAAGAAGCAATGGAATTAGAAATGGGGATACGTGGATTTACAGCTTATGCAGAAACAGTATCCGTCTATGGTACAGAACAGGTATTTGTAGATGGTGATGACACACCATGGTCTAAGAGTTTTCTAGCTTCAGCATATGCTTCACGTGGACTAAAGATGAGATATACATCTGGAACTGGTTCAGAAGCTGAAATGGGTTTTGCTGATGGAAAATCAATGCTTTATCTAGAGTCTCGCTGTTTATATATGACCAAAGGTGCTGGTGTACAGGGTATTCAAAATGGTTCAATCAGCTGTATTGGAGTTCCTGGAGCCGTTCCTTCTGGGGTTAGAGCGATCCTGGCAGAAAATTTAATTGCAATGCTTCTTGATTTAGAGTGTGCTTCTGGAAATGATCAGACATTTACCCATTCCAGAACAAGAAGAACTGCAAGAATGTTGATGCAGTTTTTACCAGGTACAGACTTTATCTTCTCAGGTTATAGTGGTGTACCAAACTATGATAATATGTTTGCTGGTTCAACTCATGATGTAGATGACTATGATGATTATTTAACTTTACAGCGTGATTTAAAGGTAGATGGTGGTCTGCTTCCTGTAGAAGAAGAAGATGTAATTAAAGTTAGAAACAAAGCAGCTAAAGCTCTACAGGCAGTTTTCAAAGAAGTTGGTATGCCAGAAATAACTGAAGAAGAAGTAGAGGCAGTAACTTATGCTCACGGTAGTAAAGATGTTCCTGATCGTGATGTAAGAGAAGACTTTAGAGGCATTGAAGATATGCTCGAAAGAGGTACTACAGGTGTTGAAATTGTAAAAGCACTTGCGAAACATGGGTTTAATGATGTAGCAGATAATGTATTCAATCTTTTAAAACCTGTCTCTTATACACATCTCCGAGCCCACGAGACA
>QBLP01000382.1 GCA_003070825.1 Halanaerobium sp.
ATAAGAGACAGAAAAAGTGCTGTCCTTACCACCAGAAAGACCAACTGCTATCCGATCTCCATCTTCAATTAAATCAAATTCTGCAACTGCCTTAACAACCTTTGCTGTAATCGAGCTGTCAAAAGATAAATCCATAATTACTCCTTAATATTTATTAACCAATTTTTAAGTTCTGCAGATCTTTTTTCTGCAAGCCGATAACCAGAATTATATAAGTCTTCAAGTTCTTCTGTATCACGACTGAAGCGGTCAATATCAATTTTTTCGGGTCTGAAAACAAAAAACTGATTAGCTTTTTCTTTTTCTGCTATTAAATCAAGACTCTGATTATAAATTTGATGTCTTTCCTTTAAATCATCAATTAAATTGGGATATTTTCTTAAAAAAAGTTCCATAATAAATTCTGCTTTAATTGGAGTTTTTCGGTATCCTCTCTCTCTGGTTAAAATTACAAGTAAATTTTGATAACCATCTGCCAGAGCTTTTTTTACTGGTATCGAATCTCTAATTCCCCCATCAAGATAAAATTTATCACCAATTTTTACCGGATTTGAAACAAGGGGTAAACTACTCGATGCTTTAAAAATCCTATCAATTTTATTGATTTTATCATACTGCTGAGGTTCAAAATATTTAACTTCACCGCTGCTGCACTCTGTAACTGCGACCTTAAGCCTTGTAGTTGATTTTTTAAAACTCTGATAATCAAAGGGTAAAATTTCATGTGGAAGTTGATGAAAAAGAAAATCCATCCCAAAGTAACTTCCATCTTTAATTAAATTTTTTATTCCCATATATCTCTTATCTTCTACAAGTTCAGTAAATATTTTTTTATTGCGGGTAATCTGTCTGCTGGTATAATTAGCACCATTGTTGGCTCCAGCCGATACTCCAATAGTATAATCAAAATGAATCTCATTTTTTAGTAAATAATCGATAATACCAGCAGTAAAAGCTCCCCTCATTCCTCCGCCTTCTAATACAAGTCCACAATTATTAATCTGCAATCTAAAAAACACCTCGTTATTTTACTTTTCTTATATCTTTTCCAAAAGGCATTAATGATAAATAAGCGAGTTTTAAACTTTGTTTAGCAAACGGAATTCCAATAATTGTTATTCCAAAAATAAGAGCAGAAACTAAATTAATAACAGCAAGTTCCCAGCCAAAAACAATAATCCAGATAATATTTGCAATTAAACCAATTGAAGAACTATCTTTTTCGACTATTTCTTTACCAAATGGTGCAAGCTGCATTTTTGCCATCTTAAAACACTGTTTACCAACTGGTATTCCAATAATTGTAATTGACCAGAGAAGTCCTGCAAACCACCAACCAATAGCCTCAATCAGACCACCAAAAATAAACCAGATAATATTTCCTATTAAAGTCATAAATTTTTACCCCCTTTTTTAAAAAGCAACTGCAATTAATAAAGTTACTGCGATAGAATAATTTATAATCATAAAATTCTTAACTGATAAAACAAATGTTTCTTTTTTGCTCTGGTATTTTTCAAAACGATTTATATTTGGC
>QBLP01000383.1 GCA_003070825.1 Halanaerobium sp.
GATATACCATTTGCTGATATTCATCTAATTCACCCCAGTAGTAAGATTATAAAATAATATGTAAATGGTGCGGTAAAGATAAAACTGTCAAAACGATCAAGTATTCCACCATGACCCGGGATAATAGTTCCTGTGTCTTTAACTCCAAAACTTCTTTTAACACAGGATTCAAAAAGGTCACCTAAAATTGCTATTACAGGAAAAGTAAATGCAAAAATAAAGTAATAGATGTTTAAAACTTCAAAAAATAAAGCTGTTAAGATAATAAATAAAGCCGTAGTCAAAATTCCTCCAACTGCTCCAGCCACAGTTTTATTAGGGCTGATAACAGGAGCCATTGGTGTTTTACCATATTTTTTACCAACAAAGTAGGCACCGGAATCAGTCAGCCAGGTAGCAATTAAAACCAGCCATAAAGCACTGGTTGCAAAAAATGGTCCCTGATTGAGATCTCTTAAAAAAACAGCAAAAGATAAACCACCACCAATATAAATCACAGAAAAAAGCTGATGACTAATATTTTTAATAAAATTTTCTTCCTGATAATTATTTAAATTATATAGATATAGCGCAAAAATAATAATGAAAAATATAATGCCGGATGGAAGATAATTAAAATCATTAGAAATGAGATAAACATTAAAAACTATTAAAACTGCAGCTACTGATATTATACTTTTAAGTGTTTTTGACTCTATATTGAGCATGCGGTTATATTCTCTAACTGCCAGACTAACAATTACACTAACAGTTAAAAAAAACGGAAATGAACCTGAAAAAACTAAGAATATTAATAATAAAATACCTATAATTGCACTAATCACTCTCTTTTTAAGCATTACCATCACCGTCTTTTAAGCCGCCAAATCTCCGCTCACGATTTTTGAAATCTTCAATTGCATTTTTTAGATCTTCTTCATTGAAGTCAGGCCAGAACTTTTCTGTGAAATATAATTCTGCATAAGCCGACTGCCATAGCAGAAAATTACTTAAACGCAAATCTCCTCCGGTTCTAATTACCAGTTCAACATTTTTTAAATCCTGACTGTATAAATAACTGCTGAAATCATTCTCCTGCAGATTATCCAGTTCTATCTGATTATTTTTATAGTCTGCAGCTATTTTTTTAGCAGCGTCAATAATTTCAGCCCTGCCTCCATAATTGAAAGCAATATTTAAAGTTAAATTTTTATTCTCTGCTGACTTCTCTTCAATATAATTAAATTCTTCAATCAAATTTTTAGAAAGGTTTTCTTTTCTGCCCAGGAATTTTATTTTAACTCCTCTATCCAATAATTCTTCTATTTCATTCCTTATTGTCCTTTTCATGAGAGTTAATAAAAAATCAACCTCTGCCTTCGGCCTTTTCCAGTTTTCTGTAGAAAATGCATAAACAGTTAAAGACTCTACTTTAAACTTTGCTGCAGCTTTTACTATTTTTTTTAAGGTTTTAACACCCTCTTTATGACCGGCACTTCTACTTTTATTTCTCTTTTCTGCCCAGCGGCCATTACCGTCCATAATTATTGCA
>QBLP01000384.1 GCA_003070825.1 Halanaerobium sp.
AAATATTTCTCATTATTTTATTCTTTATGTTAGAGATCAGCTAATTGATCGTTTTGGTGCTTCTTTGGTCTATAATGGTGGTTTAAAAGTACATACAACTTTAGATCCCAAGATGCAGAGATTAGCAGAAACTACAATCAAAAATAAGATTAAAAATGGCTTTATTCCTTCTTTTCAAAGCAGAGGCAGTCAAAATTTACAGCCACAGCTCTCACTAGTCAGCTTAGATGTTAATTCCGGTGCAGTTAGAGCGATGGTTGGGGGTCGAGGTACTGATCAGTTTAATCGTGCCTATCAGGCGGTAAGACAGCCTGGTTCAGCTTTTAAACCCTTTGTCTATTCTACAGCCCTAATTGAAGGGGGTTATACAACCGGAACTATAATTAATGACCTACCGATGCTGGCTTCTGACAGCAATAAAGGTGATAACTTAAGTATCTGGCCCAGAAACTATGGTGACCGCTATCGGGGTTTAATTAATGTCAACACAGCTCTTACCAATTCTGTTAATGTGGCTGCAGTTAAGTTAATCAAAGATGTTGGAGTTAAAAGTGTAATTGACTTTACCGAAAAGTTAGGTATTTCCACCTTTACTAAGTCAGATGGACATAGTGACCATTATTCTCTGGCACTTGGTGGCTTAAATCGAGGGGTAACTCCGATTGAAATGGCTGCTGCTTATAGTGTTTTTGCAAATAAGGGAATTTACACTGAGCCACATGCCATCACAAAGGTTTATGATAAACATGAAAACTTAATTTACGAAGCAGAACCTAAAAGTAAAATGGTAATGTCTCAGGCTGACAGCTATTTAATTAAATCAATGTTAAAAAGTGTTGTTGATAATGGAACCGGACGTAGAGCTCAAATGGACCGTGATGTTGGCGGTAAAACAGGTACAACTAACGATTATACTGATGCCTGGTTTGTCGGCTTTACCTCCCAAATTGCAACAAGTGTCTGGATTGGTGAGGATACAAGACGCTCAATGGAATATGATATTAAAACTGTTGGTAGTGGTGAAGCAGCTCAAATCTGGGGAGATTATATGCGGGCAGCTGTTAAAGATATGCCGATCATTAATTTCCAGATGCCGGATAATGTAATTGAAGTAGATGTTGATCCATATACCGGTTTACTTTCAAATGAATATTCACCAAGAATCGATGTTTTACCATATAAAAAAGGAACTGAGCCAACTGAAAAAGAGAGCCTGCACGGTCCTGTAGAAACTGTTAGAGTTGACCGCCAAAGCGGCCTTCTGGCGACAGCTGACTGTCCTGCTGATCAGATCGAAGAAAGACATTATATCAGAAAATCTGGAATCAGAATAGGACCAGCTCAAAAATCTTTTAGAGAAGTCAATTCTGCCAAAGATAGTGAGGATCTGGTAAAAGGTACTTATACCATAGCTGCCGGAGAACCGGTTCAGCAGATTGATCAGGAATACGGAATTCCAAAAATGCAGAGAAATGGTAATCCACGTTATGAAACTAAACCAACTCGAAGCTGTAACATACATTCGGG
>QBLP01000385.1 GCA_003070825.1 Halanaerobium sp.
GTCCTATAATCGGTAGGTGAACGTTATTTATATAGTTTAAAATACTCTTCCTTACTTGGAATATGGCCGAGTACGGCTACACACCCTGCTACTTGAGCACTACCAAGATAGGTTCTGGAATCAGATGGTCCGATTCGTGATTGGTAGTTACGAGTAGTTGTAGTAAAAGCTGTAGAACCTGATCCAATACGACGCTTATTACCCATACACAATCCACAGCCGGGCATAATTACTGTTGCACCAGCATGAGTTAACTTAGCCATTGTTCCATCAACAATCAGTTCTTCATAAATATCACGAGAGGCAGGGCCCACAACCACATTAACATCCTGTGGGATTTGATGGCCGTCGATTACCTCTGCTGCCTCTTTGATACTCTTCAAATCTCCACCAACACAACTGCCAATATAAACCTCATCAATTTCTTCTCCCTGAACCTCACTTATAGGAGCCACATTATCAGGATGATGTGGCTTAGCAACTAGTGGTTCAGAAAGTTCTTCTAATGGAATTTCGATTTCTGCTGCATATTCTGCGTCTGCATCAGCTTCAAATAATACAGGAGCTTCTAAATATTCTTCTATCGCTTTAATTGTGTTTTTTACAGATGGAGAAGAATCCGCATCTGGTCTAGATTTTAAATATTGTAGATTTTCTTTGATAGTTTCAATAGTTAGTTCGTCAGATGGAACTACTCCAGCTGAAGCACTTCTCTCTGCCACAGCATTTGTTAGAATATAGCGTTCATCTGAGGATAAGAATTCTAACCCTTCCATCTCAATAATCCGTCCATTATAGACATCCTTACCTACAGTTTTATCTGCATAAATTACTAAAGCAGAAACTAAGTCCCGAGCTGTAATACCAGCAGGTGGTCGACCTGTAAACTTAACTTTAACAGACTCGTCCATGGTTAAATCCTGCTTACCGTATTTCATAACTCCAGCTACAATATCTGAAGCTGCGGGAAAAGACACTCCACGTGGAGTCCTGGTATGAGAATCCCCACCAACAATTACATCAGTTGGTAAAACAAAGCGATTACCAATAGTATGAATTATACCTTCACCAGTCTGCAGACAAACTCCACCACGTTCGGTAACAAAGTCATGTAAAAACTTATGAGTATCTCTTTCTGAACTAGAAGGACATTCACCAGTGTGACATAAAGACTGTACTACAAATTCTGCACCAAAGTCACCACCAGCCATTGACTGATATTCATCCATAGTCATTGGACCGGTTGTGTCCTGAGAAAAAGCTCCTCGCATTTTAACCTGAGCTGTTTCTCCAGGTAAAATTGTATCTTTTCCATCAAGTCTATTATAAGCTACAATCTTTTGAGCCAAAGTTTGAGGTGGCTTGGAATCTTCTCTGACAACATTCTCTTCAGCTGGAGTTTTAACAGCTCCAGTTTTGATACCATTCTCTCGGCAGTAAGCAAGAGCCATAGTCTGCAGTTCATTACCTGCATCAAAATAAGTCATACCTCCGGCAGCAATTTTCTTCAGTTTATAG
>QBLP01000386.1 GCA_003070825.1 Halanaerobium sp.
GCATAATATCAAATGGAGCGGGAAACGAGATTTGAACTCGCGACCCTCACGTTGGCAACGTGATGCTCTACCACTGAGCTATTCCCGCATATTTAATGGTGGAGGGGAAAGGATTTGAACCTTTGTAGGCATCGCCGGCAGATTTACAGTCTGCTCCCTTTAACCACTCGGGCACCCCTCCAGATTAGATGTAGGAAATAAGAAGTAGGAAATAAGATTATTAAAAATCCTATTCTATTCCTTTTTAATATTTTATTGTCCTCCACCCAGAAATGAATTAACTTTTGGTGGAGATAAGGGGATTCGAACCCCTGGCCTCTACACTGCCAGTGTAGCGCTCTCCCAGCTGAGCTATATCCCCATGGCTATAAAAGTCAATGGAGCCGATGACCGGAGTTGAACCGGTGACCTCTTCCTTACCATGGAAGCGCTGCTACCAACTGAGCTACATCGGCATAAAAAATGGCGGAGGAGACGGGATTTGAACCCGCGATCTCCGGCTTGACAGGCCGGCGCGTTAAACCGCTACGCTACACCTCCGTATTGGATGTAGGAAGTAAGATGTCGAGAAAGGAATCTCTTCCAAACTAACAATATACTTCATTATTTAAATGGTGGGCGAAACAGGGCTCGAACCTGTGACCCCCTGCTTGTAAGGCAGGTGCTCTCCCAACTGAGCTATTCGCCCGCAAAAATGGTACCCTCAAGGGGATTCGAACCCCTGCCGCCAGGATGAAAACCTGGTGTCCTAGACCCCTAGACGATGAGGGCATAAATTAAATGGCGGAGAGAGAGGGATTCGAACCCTCGCCAGGGTAAATACCCTGCTACAGGTTTAGCAAACCCGCCCCTTCAGCCACTTGGGTACCTCTCCATGAATACAAATGGTGGGTCTAAGAGGACTTGAACCTCTGACACTGTGGGTATGAACCACATGCTCTAGCCAACTGAGCTATAGACCCATGATATATGGAGCGGGAAACGAGACTCGAACTCGCGACCCTCAGCTTGGAAGGCTGATGCTCTAGCCAACTGAGCTACTCCCGCATCTTACCATGTAATTTTGCCTGATGTATATAAAATATTAATTTTTAAAAATAAAAATGGTTGCGGGGACCGGATTCGAACCGATGACCTCCAGGTTATGAGCCTGACGAGCTACCAGACTGCTCTACCCCGCGCCAATGGTGAGCCATGGAGGATTCGAACCTCCGACAACCTGATTAAAAGTCAGGTGCTCTGCCAACTGAGCTAATGGCCCAAAATAATGATGATCATTTATAATTAAATGGCTGGGGCGGTAGGATTCGAACCTACGCGTCCTGAGACCAAAACCCAGTGCCTTACCGCTTGGCTACACCCCAGTATTATAAAAATCATCAAAGCTTGGAAAAAAGGACCGGCAGCGACCTACTCTCCCACATCGTTACCAATGCAGTACCATAGGCGCTGGAGGACTTAACTTTTGTGTTCGAGATGGGAACAAGTGTTGCCCCTCCGCTATTACCACCGGAAAT